>CAZLIW010000105.1:0-6813 GCA_964559325.1 uncultured Halanaerobium sp.
TTTCTTCCAAATATTTGTGTATTTTATCCAGAATCTTATTTACACTTTCATGACCTGTTCCCCATTTATTTGCCAGTCTACCTATAAATGCAATCAAATCATTGTCAGTAAAATCTTTTTTCATTTTATATCACCACCTATTATTTTATTATATCATTTTAAATCAATGCTGTTAAATAAAAAACAAAACTAAGTCATTTAATCAATTTTTGCCTACTATTAAAATAAACATCATAATTCATCTTATAATTACATTCGTTACTACACTTATATACGATAATTTTTTTATTAAATTATAATTGGCTTATAAAAAGTCCTGATATATTGAAAAATTAGCTTAAATTATACAGGTTACTTATATTATATTAGTCTTTATTTTTACTGTCAAAATAATTCTGTAAATAAAGAATTATTTTATAATTTAAACTTCTTTAAAAAGGGTTTACAAATAAATTTAAAGATGTATAATTAGATTGTAACAGACTTTGTGAATAATTTTATAAAGATTATTCTGATAAGAATATAAATAATATAAGAAAGGATGATACTGATGGCGAAATTATTTAGAGGTGTATTTAGACTTGGTTTAGTGTCAGGAATGCTGGCCTTATTTACTGCAATATTGTTAAGAGCCTGGTCATAATAAAAATATACCTGTATATATAATAAATCAATAGTAATAAAATTTATAGTGAAAAATAATTTAAAAAATTAAAAACAATTAATAATATCGATTTTCAATATTAATAGCAAGATATATTATACTGATACATTAAAATTATAAAATTGTCGCGTTTATTGTAATTTTAACTTGTTTTATTAAATCTAATTATTAAAATAAAACTTATTCTCAAAACTAAAATTACCATTATGAAAGAGGGCCTCCTGCTCAGAGGCTCTCTTTTGCTGTATATATTTTTATTTGTGAAATTACTTCCATATAAATTTTCTTTTTTAATTTCTTCTATCTATCTAAAACAACCACAGAAAACTTTTTAATCTCTAGATCTTAAAAAAGGACAAAATTTTGGATCATGTAAATTCCTTCTACCAGATTAAATATCAGCAGAAAAAAATTTTAATAATAAATTCCGGCAGAATTAATTGAATTATCTAAAAAAAGATATATAATAATTATAAGGAAGCTAAAAATACTAAAAGTCTTTTCATCAGAAAGGGGAGTGGCAAATGAGCAGTTTGGATTTTCTTGAGTGCCCTGAATGTGGGGGTATTTTGAAGCAGCATGATGTCCATAATAATACTTTTGTCTGTGAACGCTGTGGAAATGAAATTGTTAGTGAAGACATGGATCCAGAGATGAGGCGCAAATTAAATGAATCTCTAAAAATAGATCTCAAAAAGAGCAAAAAAGAAAAAGAAGAAAAGAAAAAAGATAAATAAAAATGTAAAAGCCCGGGCTATTTTCCGGGCTTCATTAATGAAAGATCTATTTTTCTATCTTTTAAATTCAAGGATCTGCTCAACACCTCTTCTACTGCTGAAAATTTCCCTTCATACATCTCTTCTGTAGTAAAAGTGGCATAGTGTTTGTGTAGAAAACCATCTACTCCCATAAACATTACCTCAGTGACTTCTTCAGGATAGTCAGTCTCAAAATCACCTTTTTTTATACCTTCTTTTACTACTTCAGTAAATATCGGTATAAATTTATCTCTAAATTCTTTATTTCTTTTTTTCATTATTTTTGCATTTTCATCTATTTTGAAAAATTCATATATTTTAAAGTTATCCTGCCGATCAAATATTAAGCGGAGCAGAATTCTTTCTATCTTTTCTATTTGAGTAAATCTATCACTTTCAGATATTCTTAATGCTTTTTCTTCAGTTTTTTTGTATCTTTTTTCCAGCAGAGCAGTAATTATATCTTCTTTTGTGTCAAAATAATAATAAAAAGTTCCTTTTGCAACTCCGGATTTATCAGCAATATCTTTTACCGTTGTCTTCTCAAAACCTTTTTCAACAAAAAGTTTTTCTGCTTCCCCCATGATAACATTCCTGCGCTCAATTGATTTTTTTGTAAATTTAGCCAATCTTAATTCCCTCCAGCATTTTTTTGACTTCAGGTCAATAAGGCCTTTACATTATAACATATAATGACGAAAAATAACAGGGAAAGAATTAATAATCTATTTCTGTATCAAGAAATTTTTGGAATTCCAGCTTCCTACCTTCAGGATCTTCAGCAAAAAATTGATAAATATTAAACTTATCATTTTTGTGCGGTTTATCTAAAGCAATATCAGTATTTTTTTGATAGATCGCATCTACTTCTTCCTTGCTTTTATGAAAAAAGGTTATTATACCCGAAAAAGAAATATCTTCTCCCTCACAAAATCCAAGTATAATATTATCTTTTTTTAAAATAATACAGCTTCCCTGATCAATCCATATCTGCATCTTAAATCTTTGTTTATAAAATTCCGCTATTTTTTCTAATTGTTTTGTCTTTAAAAATATTATACCTGGCATATTAACACCTCATCTTTTTATATTTCTTCAGCTTTAATCATTTTAATTAAATTTCTCACTTTTTCTTCTATTATGTTTCTTGTTTTTCTAAACTCTTCGACAGGTTTTCCATCCGGATCATCCAGTCCCCAGTCAGTTCTATAGCTGTTTGGTATATAGGGACATTCCACTCCACAGCCCATTGTAATAAGATAATCAACTTTTTTTGGTATTTCCGAAAGATGTTTTGGATACTGTTTACTAATATCAATATCTTTTTCTTTCATTACTTTAACAGCATTGGGGTTTACTTTTTTTGATGGATGAGTTCCTGCTGAATAAACATCGAGAATATCTCCTGCCAGTTCTCCAGTAAAACCTTCTGCCATCTGGCTTCGACACGAATTACCCACACAAATATATGCTACAGTTTTTTTCAATATCACCATCTCCTTATAAGTTTATTAGCAAACATTTAAAAATCAAAGTATTTAACAGAATAAATAAACACTAACACAAATATTTTATATCATTATCTCAGAATTAATCAACTTTTTCTACATCTACAGCTAAAATTTTACATAAAATTAACAAAGGACCAGCATAAATGCTGGCCCTTTAAAAAATTATATTAAGAAATAAGTTCTTTTATCTCCTCTACTGTTGCTACTCTACCTTTAATCTTAACTTCACCATCAACTGCAATAGCAGGTGTTCTCATTATGCCTGCCTGAGCAATCTCCTTCATATCTTCTACCTTTATTATTTCTGCTTCAACACCTGTTTCTTCCATTGCCTTTTTTGTATTGTCCGCCAGATTAACACAATTTTTACATCCAGGCCCAAAAATTTTAATTTGCATTTAAACCACTCCTTAATTATTTTTATTTTTTAACATGGCACCATTAACCATTAATGGTACCGGGTACAAAAGAATCTATTCACATGTACCGTCACATGTACCGGGTACAAAAATGCATTTTTGTACCTGGTACAGATAGATATCTGCAGATATCTAAACAAAATTCATTACAAAATTAAACATATAACCGACCCCAATTATGGAAAGTCCCACAACAGTTACAAAAACTGTTATTAGTTTTGTCTTTATTACTTTGCGCAAGATTATCATAGCAGGAAGTGATAATGCTGTTGTTGCCATCATAAAACTAAGTGCGGTACCGAGTGCAACACCTTTACCCATCAGTGCCTGCACAATAGGTATTGTACCAACTGCATTTGCATATAATGGTATACCAACAATAACTGCTGCAATAACAGAAAGAGGATTATCCGGACCAGCATACTGAGCCAGCAACTTTGCCGGAGCATAACCATGGATCAGTGCACCCAGACCTATACCAATAATAACAAATTTCCAGACTCTACCAACAATATCTTTAACCTCATTTTTAGCAAAGTTGATTCTCTGATCCCAATTAAGCTCTTCTATATCATCTTCACCAGTACTTATTTCATAAACATATTCTTCAACATATTTTTCCATTCCCATTTTTTCTATAATTATACCTCCAACAACACCAACCAATATTCCACTTATTAAATAAAGCAGACCTATCTTCCAGCCAAAAAGGCTGAAAAGCATAACAAGAGCAACCTCATTAACTATTGGAGATGTGATTAAAAAAGAAAATGTGATACCCAGCGGTATACCAGATTCTACAAAACCTATAAATATAGGTACAGATGAGCAGGAACAAAATGGTGTGACAACACCTAAAATTGAAGCGAAAATATTTCCAACTATTTTTTTATGATTGCTAAGCAGTTTTTTTGTTTTTTCTGGAGGAAAAAAACTTCTTATAATTGAAATAACAAAAATCATTATACCCAGTAAAAATATTATTTTTATGCTGTCATAAAAGAAAAAATGAACCGAACTTCCCAGGCGGGTTGCCTCATCAAGACCCATCCAGCTGTAAACCAATAATTCAGCAAATTTGTTAATCATCCACAGCACCTCATTATATTATTTTTTTCGCGTTCAACCCTGTTTTCTGATTTTATCGCTTCTATTTCATCTTTCATATTTTTCATTTTCATATATTTTAAATCTTTATTTGATAATGATATCAGCTCAGATATATAGTAATCATACTTTTTTCTGTTAATAGAAAAATATGTCCATTTGCTGTCATGTTCTTCGTCAACCAAATCAAGATTCTTAAAATATGATAAATGCTGAGAAATACTGGACTGTGATTTATCCAATATTTCCTGCATCTGACAGACACAGAACTGACCTTCCATAAGAAGTTTAAGCATTTTTAGTCTTGTTTCATCTGATATACACTTTAAAAAAGAAAGTATTTCTATCATAAAACCACCTCTATATTATTATATATTAATTTTAACTAATGTCATTATATAGTGATATTATTCCCATGTCAAGTTAAACATTAAAAAAATAATTACTAATTTTCATTTAATATATGATAAATCCCTTTCCAACAATCAATAAGAAGGTTTTTTGCTCTTAAGCATTTTTTCAAAATACAGATATTAAGTTTTTGTGCTGCAAAAATATATACGATTATAAATTAAAATATATTAATATATAATAATATAAAAAAATAACATCCTGACGGATGTTAAAAATGGGGTGGGTGATGGGGCTTGAACCCACGGCCTCAGGAGCCACAATCCTGCGCTCTAGCCAACTGAGCTACACCCACCATATTTAAATATATTGTCTGCAAAATCGTTATTTGCGACATTATGTATTATAGCATTCTAACAGCATTATTGCAAGTTTTTTTCAAAAAAATATACATCTGATTTAATTTTTCATTGTGAAATTAAAAAGTAGAAATTACAAATTATTTATTTAATGTATTCTTAGATTTAACCATAACCAGATAGCCAGTTTATATAAATTTAATTTAACTATCTAATTCAATTATAACTTCACGTTTTTTATTATAGACATTATCAAAATTATTATTATTATAATATTTTAATTCTAAAGGAGAGTATAAACCATCAAAATTTCCATTATGAAGTCCATATGAACTTAAATTTGTTATACCATAATTACAATTCCTGATAGTATTATTCTCGATTTTTATATTATTTTTTTCTGCTGATAAGTTATTGCTAAAGTCGCTTATATAAATAGCACTATCATATTCATATTGTCCATATGAGTTAGAATTACTGACATAAAAACCATCAATTATATTTTCTGAAATCTTTATTGTTTTTTCATTGCCATTATTTTCAATATTTATAGCTGCTCCACTATCTATATCTGCTCTTAAGTCTGATTTATAGTACATTTCGTTTTGTTCAATTATTATCTCAGCATCAATAGAAGTCTTAAAAATATCTATCATATAAGAGTTAACTTTTTCATCATTGGATACTACATTAGGATTATGAATAAAGTAATTATTATTTATTTTCGTTAAACCATTAGCTTTACCTAAAATTGCTATTCTATCTTTAGTAGTATTATTAAATTTTATTCCCGAAATAGTATTAAACCCTTCATCACTAAAAAAAACAATCATACCCTCAACCTCAGGAGGGGTTCCAGTTAATTGAGCTGTCTTAACTTCTGGAATAAACTTTTCTTCAATTAACTGCCCATCAACTTTTACTTCTATCATAGCATGGCCATTTTTGTAACTTGAAATAATTTGTTGATATGCTTTTAAACTAATATACTTATTATCCAGATAAATATCACCATCCTCACCACTTAAAACAATGATATCTCCTTTTTTAGTAATATCTTGTGAAATATCTAAAAATTTATTAATACTATATGGATTGTTTTTGCTTCCATTTGAATTACTACTACCTTCTTGTGAAACATACCAGGCTTTTACTTTATCCATACCTTGAGCAGGATTTATAACAGCTATTTTTTTGCTTTTTCCGTTATGTTCATTAACAGATTTTCCTACTACAACATCAAGATCTCTTTCAGGCTCTTCAGTCATTCTAGTTTCAACTATTTGAGAAGATCCCATTTCAGCCTCTTTATTAACTTTTTTAGCTCTGCCAAATGGAATAGATACAGCAAAAGTTGCCTCAGTTTCACTACCTCTTATATTATCATCTCTCCAATGTGCACCAATCTTACAGGTTATCTTATTTCTATCACCAAACTTTTTATCTATTCTTATCTGTTTTCCTGTCATAGTTGGTGTGTCTTTTTCAAAAAATCTATAAAACTTAGCATAAACTCCTACATTTTTGAAAATTGTTTCAGCTTCGGTAAATCTTTTACCAATCTCTATATCCAAACCATTTTGTGATTTATAATATATATCATCTCCTGTATTATAAACTAATATTTGATTACTATTAATTTCT
>CAZLIW010000106.1:0-6807 GCA_964559325.1 uncultured Halanaerobium sp.
AACACCCTGTTTTGTTTATAATTTTTTATTTATTTATGATGCTTTATTTATGATGCTTTATTTTTTTATGATACTTTATTTGTTTATAATGCTGTTATTCTCTTTAAAACTGGCTTAAATTTCTCTGATATTTACTTAATTATCCTATTTGTACTGTTTATTTTATCATAAACTGCAGACTTATCGTAAAATAATTTGAGCACTTCTGAAATTTTAAGCTAAATAACAAAAATTTTTAAAAATTCAGGCAGGAAATAAAGGATTAAGATGAAATATATTAATATAGAAGTAATTCTGCCTCATTTCTCAAAAAATAGGAGATGAATGTCTTGAATAAAAGAAAATTTTCATTAAAATATGGTCTGGTTATTATATTCCTGATTACAGTTTTTATGCAGATTTTTTTGACTGTACCGGCAGCTGCAGAGGAGTTTTTTTCACAGGGAATAAGAGATTTCATTGATGCTGAAAGAAAGATATACATACCGGTTTTTAGTACATCTTCCAAAATTGAAATTGAAGTTTTAGAAGATAGTATTCTAAAAGACTCACATACAGGAGAAAAAATATATCAGCTTGATAGAGAAAAGCTGTTTTTTGTAAGCAGGAGAAATATCTCACAGCAGAAAACTTACTGGTCTGTCCAGGTTTTTGCTTCTTCTGAAAAAAAGAAAGCGGAAGAAATAAAAAGCAGACTTTCCGGACAGGGATATAATGATGTTCATATAAATAATGAAGAAAACTTATATAAAATTATGGTCGGCAGATATTCCAGTAAGCAGTTAGCTGATGATGATGCGGAAAAACTCAAAAAAGATGGATGGCAGGTCTGGACTAAAGAGTTTTCGCAGATATCTGCAAATACAAACATGAGTGGAGTATTGGATAATAGGGCTGCTTTATATACTGCCAGAGGAAATAGAATAAAAACTGATGATCGGCTCAATATATCCGGTGTTTTCAATGTTAATGGGATCGCTTTAAAAGGAGATTTTCAGTTTAGAACTTTAAATTCCGGTGTGCTGATTTTATATGAACTGGACATAGAATATCTTACTGCTTATCTGCTGCAGATCAATATGGCAAAAAATGCTCCCAAAGAGGCTCTCAGAGCACAGTCAATTATCTACAGAAGTTATGTTCTTCATATAATTGATAGTCAGGGATCACTGCTGGAAAATATTAAAGAGTTTAGAGATGGTTCTATTGCTGAAGAATTTCTTGCTGCAGCAGAATCTACAGAAGGTATTATAATGACTAAAAATGGCAGTTTATATAATAATGAAGATTACAGCAGAAGAAATATGATGAGGCCAAAAGCAGGCTTAGTACCACTTGCCCAGGCAGATTTTTTTCATAAAGAGATAATAGAATACTATTATGCTGATGCTGAATTTAAAGATGTTCGAAAATTAGTTGATACAGAGGTTAAATTTACAGCAAATGTAAGTTCAGGTCTGAAGTTCCGGGAGATAAGGCAGATGACATGGTATGGCCCGCGTCTGATAACTGCTGTTGAAATGGATCTTAAAAGCAGGAATCTGCAGATAAAACCGGTGCTGGCCCGCAGTGTGGTTGCAGGTAGAGAAGATCTGGTCGATATAGTGAAAGAAAAAGGTGCTCTTGCCGGAGTCAATGGAGGTTATTTTCACTATTCGGGACGTCCTTTGGGATTACTGTACCTTGATGGTGAACTCATAAGTGAACCTATCAACAGCAGAACCGCTGTTCTATTCAATAAAGATGGAGAAGCATTTATTTCTCAGGTGGAATGGAATGGAAATGCTGTATTTTCTGACGGCAGGAAGATTAAAATAAGCGGAATCAATAGAGATCCGGTGACTGCAGAAGCTACCGTTTATAATAAGTACTATAATGACAGAGTCCCACCTCTCAAAACAGAGATGATAGATATAGTAGTGAGAAAAGGTAAAATTATCGGTGTGGAAAGAACTAAAGGCAGCCAAAATCCTATTCCACCGGATGGGTTTATACTTAGAGCCGATAAAAAATTTGTAGGACTTGATAGTATATTGTATAATATAATTGGTACTGATATAAAATTAGAACATAAGTTTTCACCTGATTTTGAGAATAAAAATATTGTTCATGCACTTGCTGGAGGGCCCCGCCTTTTAAGAAGTGGTGAAATAGATATTACCGGTTCTGAAGAAAAATTTCAGAATGATATTTTGTTGGGGAGAGCCCCCAGAACTGCACTCGGGATAAATTCTAAAAATCAGCTTATTCTGGTGACTGTAGATGGCAGACAGCCAGATTTTAGTATTGGTATGACACTTGAGGAGATGGCATATCTTTTGAAGTGGCTTGGTGCAGAAGATGCTATGAATCTTGATGGAGGCGGTTCGGCCAGGATGGTAATCAGGGGATTTACTATGAATAACCCCAGTGAGAAAAGATTAATAAGTAATGGACTTCTGATAGATAAATGAAAAATAGGGAGAGATATAAATGCTGAAAAAAAGACATGTTGTTGTATTAACTGTAATGCTGCTTTTGATGTTTTCACTTGTAGGAGAAGCAGCAAATCTTAGGGCTGTGGAGTATATGATTTCTGGAGATTCTTCAGATATAGATATACTTCAGCTTAATGCTAATTTTGGAATGGATAATGGAAATACCGCCGGTCTTACTGTGGGATATGATGGAGATGATTTTCATGTTGGTGGTTTATTTGGTTTAAATGCTGTAATGAGGGAGAATTACAGAATTGATGCCCACCTTCTTTTTACAGATGAAGTTGACGGAATAGATTTTGGCAAAGCAATCGGTGTTTCTGCCAGCACACTTTATTCAGGCAATAATTTTTTCTGGGAGACATATTATTTTATAGATGATGATCTGGATGACCATGCATATTACAGAGGAGGAATGGTGGTACCAGTAACCCGCAGAAGTAGTTTTATCATTGGTCTCGGAAATCTATACTGGGATCTTGATGAAGATGTGGTTAATCTGGGGCTCGAAGTTAAGCTTTAAATGTGGTGGAGGCTGATTTGTTTTTAAATAAGGCTTAGGAGGAATTTATAGTAAATATGGCAGATTTTGATACAGAAATAATGATAAAACATATTAAATCTTTTTCTCAGCAGGAGATTATGGTAATCGGTGATCTTATAGCTGATAAATTTATTATTGGAGATCCGGAACGGCTCTCCAGAGAGGCCCCGGTGCTTATACTGAGGCAGAAAAAAGAAAAGATTCTTCCCGGTGGTGGTGCTAATGCTGCCAGCAATATATCCAGCCTTGGTGGCGCTGTTGATTTAATTGGAGTTATCGGCAGTGATTTGAGCGGCGAATCTTTAAAAAAAGAACTTCAAAAACGTAATATAAAGACTGAAGGTGTTCTGCAGGACCCAAAAAGACCTACTGCAGAAAAAACCAGAATTCTTGCTGGAGGGGAACAGGTGGTAAGGCAGCAGGTTGTACGTATAGACCACCTTGTGACTGACCCTATTACAAAAAAACTTTCTGAAGAAATATACAATTATGTAGAAAAAAATATAAATTCAGTTAATGGAATTTTGTTTTCCGATTATGGTAATGGACTTTTCAGTGGTGAGCTGACACAGAAGCTGATTAGTCTGGCAGAAGAAAATCAGGTTATGACTGCAGTTGACAGCCGCTATAATTTGGCTGGATTTAAGGGGGCGAGTATAGCTACTCCCAATCTGGAAGAAGCTTCTGCAGCCTTTGATGAGGTTCTTAAATCACAGTCTGAAGTAGAGATAGCCGGATTAAAATTGCGCGAAAAACTTGAGCTTAAATATCTACTTATTACACAGGGAGGAGAAGGAATGACTCTGTTTTCTCCTGATGAAGAAATTTTTCATATACCGGCAGCTAATTTTACAGAAGTTTTTGATGTAACTGGAGCCGGAGATACTGTTGTAGGCACCCTTATTCTGGCACTTGCCTCTGGAGCGGAAGTGGAGGAGGCTGTTAATCTTGCCAATACTGCAGCCGGTATTGTGGTGCGCAAAAGTGGAGTGGCAGTTGTTAAGAGATGAACTAAAAAAGAAAGCAGATAAATTAAAAGCAGAGGGAGAACTGCTTGTTTTTACAAATGGATGTTTTGATATTCTTCATGTTGGACATATTAGATATCTAAAAAAGGCGGCATCACTCGGAGATAAGCTCATACTGGCGGTTAACAGTGATAGGTCAGTAAAGAAGCTTAAAGGCAATAATCGTCCTTATGTACCAGAAGCAGAGCGTATGGAAATACTTTCTGCTCTTGATATGATAGATTTTCTTGTACTGTTTTCGGAAATGGACTGCAGGAGTATTCTGGAAGATGTGGAACCACAGATTTATGTAAAGGGCGGTGACTACAGGCTGGAAGACCTGCCTGAAGCAGAGGTTGTCTATGCATATGGGGGAAAAATAGTCCTTATTAAAGAGGTAAAGGGCAGGTCAACAACAGATCTGGTCAAAAAGATCAGGCAGGCTAAATAATGAGAAATATTGATCTACAGCTTATTTTAATTTTAATTTTGTTTCTAATAGGTGCGACAGTGCTGGATCTTGGTATTAGCTTTCAGACCCTGATGAAAATCTTTGATTGAACGGATGGGGGGATTTTATTGTTTAGCGAGAAGGGAGAGGAAGAGATTATAGAGATGGCCCAGACTGGAAATAATTTTGCCATTGAATATCTCATAGATCAGAATATGGATATAGTATATGCAAAAGCTAAATTTTTCTTTATAAAAGGTCTGGATCGAGATGATGTTGTACAGGAAGGACGAGTTGGCCTTTACAAGGCTATAAGAGATTTTCGCAGAGAAAAAGGAGCTTCTTTTCGCGGTTTTTCGCAGCTCTGTGTACACAGACAGCTGGTATCTGCCATAAAAAAAGCAAATAGGCAGAAACATATTCCCCTGAATTCTTCTGCATCACTTGATAAAACACTTGATTATGATAATGAAAGCGGCAGAAGTTTTAACGAAATTTTGCCTGATGAAGGTGAAAACCTGGAAAAGAAATTTATCTGTCAGGAGATTTTAACTTTAATTATGCAGGATTTAGAGAGAGAATTAACAGACCTTGAGTGGGACGTATTTATGTCTTATTTAGAAAGTAAATCATACCAGGAGATATCAGAAGACTTAGATGTTAGTGTTAAGACAGTTGACAATGCTCTGCAGAGGGCAAGGAAGAAGATAGATGATTTAAAAGAAAATTACAATCTGAGAGATCTGGTGGGATAAAATTGAAAGTATTAAAAACACTTCTGGACATTATATATCCGGAAAAGCCTGTCTGTTTAGCCTGTGGCCGCCGCTATGATTCCTCTGAAATTCCAGGTATCTGCAGCCGCTGTCTATCCAGAATTACATTTATTACTGAACCATGCCCTCTATGCGGCAGACAGGTAATTCCAAGTTCTTTATTTGCGGGAGACTTATGTCCGGAATGTCAGAGGAAAAGGCCTGATTTTGATGCTGCCCGCAGCAGCTTCAGCTATATCGGATATGGCCGTGAACTGCTGCTTAAATTTAAATACGGCCATAGACCTGATCTTGCTTCACCAATGGTGGAGATTCTTTTTCTCTATTTCAAGGAATATTTTTATAAATATAAGATTGATTACATAATGGCAATTCCCATGCATCAAGAGAGGGAAGAAATACGTGGATATAATCAGGCAGCATTGCTGGCCCAGCTGCTGGCCGAAAAGGTGGGGATAGAATACAGGGATATTCTGCTCAGAACAAAAAACAGCATCCCTCTTTTTTCACTTACAAGAGAGGCCAGAGAGCTGGAGCTTAAAGATGTATTCAGCTTAAAGGATAATATAGATTTTAAAGAGTTTTCAGGAAAAAATATTTTAATAATTGATGATATTCTTACCACAGGGACTACAGGATCTAAAACAGCAGCCCTTATTAAAAACAGGCTGGATTCTGATAAAATATTTGTGCTGACAGCAGCTTCAGTTCCGGTGGAGATATATTAACAGTGTTCATATATTACAATTTTCAATATTTTATTAATTCAGCAGGAATCAGAGTAATTATGTAGAATAAATATATTATAATAGATGTGAGAGGAGTGAGCTTCATGAAAATAATGACTTATGGAAAGAACATCGATGTTACCCCTTCTTTAAAAGAGCACGCAGAAGAGAAGGTGAGAAAGCTTGACAAGTATTTTAATGGGGAGCCGATGGAAGTTCAGATCTCCATGGAGGTAGAAAGGGAAAGACATATAGTTGAGGTTACAGCTTATGTTAAAGGCCTCATACTGCGCGGAGAAGAAGCAACAGGTGATATGTATGCTTCTATTGATGGTGTGGTCGATAAATTAGAAAGACAGCTTAAAAAGTATAAAACTAAGATTCACGATAGATACATTGAGCGCAAACAGGAATTTAAAGAGGAGTATAAAGAAGAACGCAAAGAGCAGATTCTTAACAATAAACCTAAAGAGGAAGAAATTGAAACAGATGTATTTGAGCCTAAAATTGTGAGGACCAAGCGATTTGCAATGAAGCCGATGAACGTAGAAGAAGCCTGTATGCAGATGGATCTTCTCGGACACGACTTTTTTGTTTTCTATAATGGGGAAACAGAAGAAACCAATGTTGTTTACAAAAGAAGAGACGGCAACTATGGTTTAATAGAACCCATTTTTGGCTAAATAAAATTCTCTTAAATACAAGTCCTGGTGGAAGCTCTGATTCAAAGAGCTTCTGTCAGGATTTTTTTTATTTTTAGTACCGGGTACGAAAACAGCCTATAGTACCGGGTACAAGTGAAAAATATCACTTGTACCCGGTAC
>CAZLIW010000107.1:0-6771 GCA_964559325.1 uncultured Halanaerobium sp.
TTTCTTCAAGTTCTTTTTTTACATTATTAAAAAGCAGAATTCTTTAAAAGATGATATATTTAATTACCTTATTTTTTCCTTGTTTATATTAATTTCACTTTCAACCTATTTTGCTTTAGATAGATTTTTGGCAGTAAATGGCAGACCTTACAGATGGGAAGGTTATCTGGTTTTAGGAACATATTTGCTTTTTTCATTTTTAACAGCTAATCTGGTTAATAAAATTAAATATTTTAAAATATATTTTAAGTTAATCTGGTTTGGTGCTGCAGCTGTTTCGATTTATGGACTGATACAATATTTTGGTCTTGATTTTATAAAAAGAGATCCGCTCAGAGAAAACTGGATCAGGGCTTTTTCTACTTTCGGCAATCCAAACTTTGCAGCAAGCTTTGCAGCCCTTGTTCTGCCACCAGTAGTACTGTTTTATCTTGTTTCCAAAAATAAAAAACAGCAGACAGCTGCTTATTATTCTTCAGGACTGTTTTTTGCCTTTTTATTGGCAACCGGAACTAGAGGTGCCTGGCTTGCAGTTTTTATTACTTTTTTTGCTGCTTTTTTGCTTTTATTTAAATTTATTATAAAAAGAAAAAGAAAGATCATAAAGTTAATTGTGTTATTTATGGCAGTAATTATACTGCTCAGCACAGCCAACAGTGGACTACTTGGACTCAGGTTATTCAGCATATTTGGAGATTTTTCCAAATTAAGCAGTGAAGATGAAGGGGAATTTGCCAGTATCGGCAGCAACAGAATGTTTATCTATCAGCATACAATACCGCTAATGTTTGAAAGACCTCTTTTAGGTGTAGGCCCCGAAAATTTTGCAGAAGTATTTCCACAGCATAAATACAGAGAATATACAGGTCATGAAAATCAAATTGTAGATAAAGCCCACTCCGAATATCTGCACATGGGAGTTACTCTGGGGATTCCGGCTTTAATAATATATCTTTTAATGCTTTTTTACATTTTCTATAAATTATTTCCAGCTAACTTTCCAGAAAAAGTGGATTTAAATAATATAGAAAGTTATCATCTTTTTATAAAATCAGCATTATTTTTTTCCATATTAAGTTATACACTGCAGGCATGCTTAAATATAAGTGTTGTTTCAGCTGCACCTGTCTTCTGGACAGTAATTGGTTTTGCAGCTGCATATATTAAAAATATAGAGGAGGTATCATTTTGATAATAGTATTGGCCGGATTCATGGCAGCCGGAAAGACAACTACAGGGAAGATACTTGCTGCAAAAACCGGACTCAAATTTTATGATAGTGATAAAGAAATTGAGAAACAGAGCGGTATGTCAGTAGAAAATATTTTTGCCCAAAAAGGGGAAGATTATTTTCGCAAATTGGAAAAAGAGATAATTTTGAACCTGCTTGATGAAAAGGAAGGTTTTGTAATGGCAGTCGGTGGAGGTGCAGTACTGGATAAAAACTTAAGAGATGAACTAATCAATAGAACAGAAATTTTCTGTCTTGATCTGACTGCAGAAGAGGTTTTAAAAAGAACTGCAGATACAGCAGAAAAACGTCCTCTTTTAAAAAGTATAGATTTAGCAGAGGATATAAATGATTTAATGGAAAAAAGAGAAAAATCATATAAGGAATTACCTGTACATATAAATACAGAAAAATATTCAGCAGAAGAGGTGGCAGAAATTATAATTAAAAAACTAAAAACAGAAAAAGTTGAGATTCACCTCAGTGAAAAGAAAAGCAGCTATCCTGTGCTGATAAGCAGAGATCTCAGCCTGAGCTCACTTAATACCCTTCTAAAAAAAATCAAAGGTAGGAAGGTGTTTCTGGCAGCAGATACAAAGGTCATTAATCTGCACGGCGAAAAAATACTGGAGCAGATAAATAGATCAGCCAGCAGTGTTTCCAAATTCTTTTTAAAAGGTGGAGAACAGGCAAAAGACCTAAAAAATCTGGAAAAAGCATATGACATTCTTTATGATAATAATTTCAGCAGAAGTGATTATGTAATAGTATTTGGTGGTGGAACAGTTGGTGATCTGGGAGCTTTAATTGCTTCCACATATCTGAGAGGACTTAAATTAATACAGATGCCGACAACTATTATCTCCCAACTTGACAGCAGTGTTGGCGGCAAAACAGCTGTTAATTTTAGAAATACCAAAAATTTAATTGGCACATTTTATCAGCCAGAAATGGTCTATTATTCACTAAAATGGCTGTCAACACTTGAGGACAGAGATCGCAGATCAGGTACAGGAGAGATAATAAAATATGCTCTGCTGGCAGGTGGAGAATTTTATAACTTTGTCAAAACAAACAGAAAAGAACTTCTTAATCTTGAGAATGATTTTATGCTGGAAATATCCAGGCGATCATTAAAACTTAAAAATCACTTTGTTTCCGAAGATATTAAAGATCAGGGTCTGCGGAGAATGTTAAATTTAGGCCATACATTCGGTCATGCTGTAGAAGCAGCAGAAAATTTTAAGCTGAGTCATGGAGAAGCAGTTGCAGTAGGGCTTGCCTTTACCGCCTTTGTTTCTACTAAAGAAGCTAAACTCAGTCAGGAAGAATTCAGAGATATTATAGATCTAATAAGTTATTTTAACTTTAAATTATTTCCTTCTAAAGATATAAAGGTCGATGAACTTGCAGATTATCTTACACATGACAAAAAAATCGTCGACAGCAGACAGCCCTGGATACTTTTAAATGGAATTGGGCATCCGTTTGTTACCTTTGATATTGATGAAGAAAAAATAAAAAAATATATGGAGGAATATCTATGCAGAAAGTGGCAGTAGTTCATGGACCAAATATTAATCTGCTTGGAGTTAGAGAACCGGAAGTTTATGGAACAACAAATTATGATGAAATGAACAAACAGATAAAACAGAAAGCAGAAAAACTGGAACTAAAAGTAGATATATTTCAGAGCAATCATGAGGGAGAAATAGCTGATTATCTGCAGAGTTTAATTGATGATGCAGCAGGTGTTATTATAAATCCAGCCGGACTAACACATACCAGTGTGGTGCTGAAAGATACACTTGTTGCTCTGAGGCTTCCTGTTATAGAAGTACATATCAGTAACATTTACCGCAGAGAAGACTACAGGCATAAATCTATAACTGCTTCAGCTGCAGTAGGACAGATTGCCGGCCTCGGTGTCAGAGGTTATCTTTTAGCTTTAGAAGCAATGAATGAACTACTTAGAGAGGAGAAATATTAAATGGAAAAAAGAATAAATAAACTGCATGCCAAAATGAAAGAAAAAGAAATAGAAGCTTTTTTTGTAACATCCAAAAAAAATGTAAGATATCTAACCGGTTTTACAGGTACATTCGGCAGGCTTTTGATTACTAAAAATGATAATATATTTATTACTGATTTCCGCTATATAGATCAGGCAGAAGCACAGACAGAAGCCTGCAGAATAGAAGTAATTAACAGCAATATAGTGGAAGGAATTGGTGAGCTTTTAAAAAAATCTGGTGTTCGCGAACTTGCTTTTGAATCAGATCACACCACTTACAGTGAATTCCAGAAATACAGAGAAAAATTTCCGGTTGACAGGATGATTCCACAAAAAAATATGGTTGAAGAGTTAAGAGTTATAAAAGAAGCATCAGAAGTTGAGCTTATTAAAAAAGCAGTTGAAATTTCTGACAGATCTTTTTCTCACATTTTAAATTTTATAAAGCCAGGAATTACCGAAAAAGAAGTATCACTTGAGCTGGAATTCAGCATGAAAAAAGGTGGAGGAGAAGCAAATGCCTTTGATTTTATTGTAGCATCAGGTAAAAGGGGTGCAATGCCACATGGAGTTGCATCAGATAAAAAGCTGGAAGTTGGTGATCTGATAACAATGGATTTTGGTACAGTCTACAGAGGTTATCATTCAGATATAACACGCACAATAGCTCTTGGGGAACCTGATAAAAAATTAAAAGAAATCTATGATCTGGTCCTTACAGCTCAGAAAAAAGTAATTAAAGAGATAAAAGCGGGTATGACAGCTGTTGAAGCTGACAGTATTGCCAGAGATTTTATTAAAAACTCTGGTTATGGAGATAATTTTGGCCACGGACTCGGCCATGGTGTAGGCCTGCAGATTCATGAGGCTCCCAAAGTTTCTTACAGCTCTGATGATATACTAAAAGAAGGTATGATTGTAACTGATGAACCGGGAATATATGTCAGTGGACTGGGAGGAGTAAGAATAGAGGATGATCTGCTTATAGAAGAAAACGGCTGTCAGGTTTTAAACTCTGCTCCCAAAGAACTGATTATATTATAGAAGATCGAGAAATTTTTCTCATTAATTTTTTTTGCAGGAAGTTAAACTTTTATGACGAAATTATCTTTTTGTAATTTTAAAAATAATTTTGGGGAAACTCCTGCATACAGTAATTTGTTAATAAATGATATTTCTGCTATAATTGAAATGTAGTGTAAAATTAAATACAGCATAATTTTATGGAGGTGCATATAGTGATTTCAACAAATGATTTTAATACAGGATTAACTATAGAACTGGATGGAGAAGTATATCAGGTTATAGAATTTCAGCACTCAAAATCCGGTAGGGGCAGTGCTTTTGTCAGAACTAAACTGCGCAATGTTGAAGAAGGATATACAATTAATAAAACTTTTAAAGCAGGAGAAAAAGTAGAAACCGCCCATGTGGAAAAAAAGAAGATGCAGTTTTTGTACTGGGATGGTAGTGATTATATATTTATGGATAATGACACATATGAGCAGTTTCACCTCAGCAGAGAACAGCTGGGAGATAAAGTTAAATATTTAAAAGAAAATATGGAGCTGGATATATCTGTATATCAGGGTCGTCCTATAGATATTGATCTTCCAACTTTTGTTGAACTGAAAGTAGAAAAAACTCAGCCTGGTATTAAAGGAAATACGGTATCAGGTGGAAGCAAACCTGCAACAATGGAAACAGATCTTGTAGTACAGGTACCTCTATTTATTAATGAAGGTGATACAATAAAAATAGACAGCAGAAGTGATGAATATATAGAGCGGGTTAATAACTAAAAAATTTGATAGAAATGCTAAACTGATAAAATCCCAAAACATTATCTGGTAATTTTAGTGTGGGAAAAGAATTTAAATAAACATCTTATTACAAAATTGAGAAAGTATAGAGGAATTCAAAATAAATAATTATTCTGTTTTATTGATGACAGGAGGTATATAATGAGATATTTAGTAATTGGTGCTGGTGTGGCCGGAACATCAGCCGTCAAAGAGATGATAAAGGTAAGAGACAAAAAAGATGAGATTGTAGTTTTTACAGAAGAACCGTTTCCATTTTATTACCGCCCCCGACTTATAGAGTGTCTGTCCGGAGAGGTGGATGTAGAAGATATAATTATAAACGATAAACAGTGGTTTGAAGATAATGATATTGAACTACATCTGGAAGAAAAAATAACCAGTATAGATATATCGGCAAAATCTGTAGAAAGTGATAAAGCAAAAACATATTATTATGATAAGCTGCTATTTGCAAATGGTGCACACTCTTTTGTTCCGCCGATAAAAGGATGTAAACTCAAAAATGTATTTACACTCCGGAATGGTGAAGATGCAGAGGAAATCTACTCTAAAGTTAAAAAATGCTCAACAGCTGTTGTAATTGGTGGAGGACTGCTGGGATTGGAGTCAGCCTACAATTTTGCTAAAGCAGGGTTAAAAACATATGTTCTGGAGAGATCTTCCTATCTTTTATCAAGACAGCTTGACGAAAAAGGTGGAAAACTGCTGCAGAAAAAACTGGAGAATAAAAATATAGAGATTTTGACAGAAGCATCAACAGAAGAGTTTATAGGCAGTGACAAAGTAGAAACTGTAAAATTAGAAGATGGCAGTAAGATAGATGCTGAACTTGTGCTCCTTTCAACAGGTGTGCGGTCTAATATAGATCTGGTAGCAGATACCCCGATTGAAACAAACAGAGGTATTTTGGTGAACAGCAAAATGAAGACAGATGTGGACTCAATATTCGCCGCTGGTGATGTGGCAGAATATAAAGGTAGAGTTTATGGAATCTGGCCACCTTCAATGGAAGAAGGAAAAGTGGCAGGAAAGGTTATGACAGGACAGAAAGCAGAATTTAATGGTTTTGTTCCTTCACACTCTTTAAAAATTGCTGGCATAGATGTAGTTTCAATTGGAGAATTAAATGAAGAAGGAAATTACAGTGAAGAAATCATTTTGGATAATGACACATATGTTAAGGTTATAGAAGATGATGACAGAGAAAAAGTAGGAGCCATAATTGTTGGTGAATATGAAGATAAAAACTCACTTATTGCTTCTATTAAAGGATAATTTAAAGTGCAAATTTTTATCAGAATATAAGGAGGTAATAAAATGACTGAGAAGCAGGAAAATTATGAAGAAAAAGGGAAAATTAAAATTGCTGATGAAGTTGTAAGTATTATTACAGGTCTTGCTGCCACAGAAGTAGAAGGTGTAGTCGGTATGAGTGGTGGTATTGCTGGCGGTATTGCAGATCTTCTGGGAAGAAAAAACTTAAGCAAAGGTGTAAAAGTAGAAGTGACAGAAGAAGCGGCAGAAGTAGATGTGTTTGTAATTATAGAATATGGTAATTCTATTCCAGAAGTAGCCTGGAAAATTCAGGACAATGTAAAACAGGCGGTTGAAGGAATGACAGGACTTGATGTCAAGTCAGTTAATGTACATGTACAGGGAGTTAACTTTCCGGATGAGGAAGAAGAAATCGAAGAAGTTCA
>CAZLIW010000108.1:0-6704 GCA_964559325.1 uncultured Halanaerobium sp.
AAATACAGGTCCTAAGGAATTTAGAGAGCTGGTAGATGAAGTTGCAACTCTAATGGCATATGAAGTATCAAGAGATCTGCCTCTGGAAAAAGTTGAAGTTGAAACACCGATTAAAAAATATAAATTTAATATGATTTCCGGCAAAAAAATAGGAATCGTCCCAATATTGAGGGCAGGTCTGGGTATGCTGGATGGAGTATTAAAGCTGATTCCGGCTGCAAAAGTTGGTCATATTGGACTATATCGGGATCCGGAGACTCTGGAAGCAGTCGAATATTACTGCAAATTACCAACTGATGTTGAAGAAAGAGAACTTATAATAGTTGATCCTATGCTTGCTACAGGTGTTTCTGCTATGACAGCTATTAAATTTATTAAAGAAAGAAACCCTAAAAATATAAAGCTGATGGTTTTAATAGCAGCCCCGGAAGGGATCAAAGAAATTCAGGATGCACACCCTGATATAGATATCTGGACAGCAGCTATAGACGAAAAATTAAATGATCATGCTTACATAGTACCTGGTCTTGGAGATGCTGGAGACCGCCTTTATGGTACTAAGTAACTTATCACATATGTGTATCTTTTCACTTGTACCGGGTACAAAAAGGCCTTTTTGTACCCGGTACAAACTGACAAACTGGAGGTAAAGTGATTTGCTTTATTTTTCTGCACTTCTCATCAGTTTAATACTGTCCCTGATTTTTACACCATTTGTAATAAAGTTTGCCCTTAAGGCAGGCTTTATAGATGAACCAGGGAGGAGAAAAATAAATAGAAAAGCTGTTCCGACTGCAGGTGGTACTGCAATTTATTTTTCTTTTATTATTACTCTGCTAATATTTATGCCTTTAAACAGGACTGTTGAAGGTATAATTATCGGTGGAACATTAATGCTGATTTTAGGATTAATAGATGATAAATTTGAGCTATCTGCCCCGGTTAAATTTCTCGGTCAGATTGCAGCTGCATCTATTCTTATTTTTTATGGTATGGAAATAGAGTTTATTACAAACCCGTTTGGAGGTCTGTTTTTTCTGGGAATTTATTCAGCACCTTTTACAGTTTTCTGGATTGTCAGCATAACAAACACTATCAATCTTATAGATGGACTTGATGGTCTGGCAGCAGGTGTGTCTGTAATTGCTATTCTAACACTTTTTGCTGTTGGGCTGCAGGAAAATCAGCTTACAGCTTCTATGCTGGCGGTAATAATGGCCGGAAGCTGTCTGGGATTTTTGAAATACAACTTTAATCCGGCCCGTATTTTTATGGGTGATACAGGAGCAATGTTTACCGGTTATATTATTGCTGCAATATCAATAACCGGTGCCTTAAAAAGTGCAGCAGCAGTTACCGTTTTTGTACCGGTTCTGGCTTTGGGTGTACCTATATTTGATACAGCTTTTGCTATCATTAGGCGGCTTTTTAACAGAAAACCGATTGGAGAAGCAGATCATGGGCACATACACCATAGGCTGCTTGCCATAGGTCTTAATCAAAAACAGGCTGTACTGTCTGTCTACTTAATCAGTATAATTCTAGGCATAGTTGCACTAATAGTTAATGGATCCAATTTTGATGATGCTTTAATGATTATTGCTGCAGTCATGGCTGCAGTTATATATGGTGCCCGCAGGCTGGGTATTTTTTCTGTGGAGCTGCCCGGAGATGGAAAATCGTTAGAAGACAGCTGTTAAAAATGTTATCTTTTAACAGATATTCTTGTATATTAATAATAAAATATTATACAATATATTCACATAAACTGAATAGGAATTCATATATTTAGTATTTTGTTAGATTTACCCACCCTGTACCTGCAACAACACGTCTCATCTTAAATAGGTTTTAATATAAGTTATTGAATATGATTTTTCAGAAAATTTGACATTTTATTTGGTTTTTAGATAAAATTAAAATTATTTCTGCTGCAAATTAGATTATTACTATGTTGGTGTCTTAGAGTTAATTAATAAAACATAGTGGGAGTTAATCTTAAATAAGATAAAAAAATAGTTAATATTTTCACAAAGATTGTTTGCAAGTTGTTTTTTTCTGTAATACAATATTAAAAAAGGTTAGATAATTATGAAACAGGAAGACTGGCGTCAAATAATTAAAGCAATGTCTCTTTTGACACAGGTCGGGCTGATGATTGTTGTTTCAGCCGGAATTGGCTTTGGCATAGGATATTTTATAGATTATTTGATCGGATTTGAACTTTTATTTAAATTAACAGGGCTGGTCACCGGAGTTGCTGCCGGTTTTTATGCAGTTTACAAATTGATTTTAAATACATTAGATTGAATATTTAGCATTACAGAATTAAATTTTTTAATTTTTAGTTAATTAATTTGAAAGGAGGCGCTGATTTTGAATCCAGGTCCACAGATAAAATTTTATCTTTTTAATAAGGAATATCTACCTGTAACAGATACTTTGATAGTTGGCTGGGTATCGGTAATTTTAATTGTGATACTTGCAAAATACCTGACTACAAATTTAAAAATGAGACCGGAGGGGAAACAGAATGTTGCCGAGATGATAATTGAGCTCATTCACAGTCAAATTGAGCCTATGCTTCCAAATGAGGGATGGAAATTCCTGCCTTTTATTGCCACAATATTTATTTATGTTGGATTTAGTAATTTAATCGGTCTGGTACCGGGTGTGACGAGTCCAACAGGTGATTTGAATACAACATTAGGTCTCGCCTTAGTAGTCTTTATAGTGGTTCAAATAGAAGGGATGAGGGAACACGGAGTGTGGGGATACATAAAAAGTTTTGCCGAACCTGTTATTTTCCTTCTTCCTATCAATGTTATTGGTGAACTTGCAAAACCTATTTCTCATTCCTTCCGTCTTTTTGGAAATATTGTTGGTGGAGGAATAATAATGACATTGATTTATCAGGCAGCACCGGCACTTGTACCTGTTCCACTACATGCCTGGTTTGATTTTTTTGTTGGAATGATACAGGCACTTATTTTTGGTATGGTAGCAATTGCCTATATTTCTGTTGCTAAATCTTAATTTGTTTTTTGTGAAAGGAGGCTTTTCTTTATGATAGAGTTTTCTCCAGAAGTAGTCAGAACAGTCATACGTACGGCTTCACTAATTGGTGCAGGAGCAGCTTTAATAGCAGGAGTTGGTCCCGGGATTGGTATGGGATATGCTGCTGGCAAGGCCACCTCTGCAGTAAGACGGCAGCCTCAGGCCAGAGGTTCCATAATTACAACGATGCTTTTAGGTCAGATTATATCCGGATCAACCGGTATATATTCACTTGTAATCGCTATTTTTCTTGTTTTTAATACTTAAAGGGAGTTTTGCTGATGAAAGAAATCCAGGATCCGGTTAAATTGCAGAAAGAGATTATCAAAAAGACTTATTTAATTTCACTGTTTCCTATCATTTCATCACTTGTTGCAGGATCATTTGATGTTTTTCTTGGATTTATATTTGGTCTTATAATCAGTACACTACTTTTGAGAATTAAATATAATAATATCCGCAGGGCTCTTGATATGAATATGGAAAAAGCAGAAAAATTTATTAGGAACAGATATTTTATCGAATATGCTCTGTATTTTATAGTTCTTTTTACGGCTGCAAGAAATAACAGAATTAATTTTCTGGCTGCAGCTGTGGGATTATTTATGATGAAATTTACTGTTGTTTTGTGGTCTGTCATTGATTTACTTAAGGATACTTTTCAAAGAAAAATTGATGAGTATAAATAATATTTTTTGTTTTTTAATACCGAAAGGAGGAAATTATAATGGTAGAATTTTCACCACAAGTAGCTGAAACTATTATTAGAGCAGCAGCTCTGCTCGGAGCAGGTTTTGCAATGATTGCAGGTATTGGTCCAGGTATTGGTCAGGGATATGCTGCTGGGAAGGCTGTTGAATCTGTAGCTAGAGATCCTGAAGCAAGAGGTAATATTATTACTACTATGCTTCTTGGTCAGGCAGTTGCTGAGTCAACAGGTATCTATTCTCTGGTTATAGCCATTGTTTTGATCTTTACTATATAAGCCTGTGTTTAAGTCGGGAGATTTTTTCTCCTGACTTTCTGGTATTGTTTTAATGCACGGGATATTTAAGATCAAAACCGGAAATTCCCACTGAAAAGGTGGAATGAGAATATACTTACCTAGATGATTAGGTTTTATAATATATGAACTCAGGTTCAGGAGGTGAATGTACTCTTGGTTAATATTAATGCTACCATGTTTTGGGAAGTATTAAACTTCTTTATATTACTTTTTTTATTGAAAAAATTTCTTTATACACCCATTAAAGATATGCTGGACAGTCGGTCAGCACAGATTAATGGTGATTTAGATGAAGCAGAAAAAATGAAATCTGACGCTGCCGATCTTAAGGCACAATATGAACAAAAATTAAAAGATGCCAGAGGTGAAGCTCAGAAAATTATTGATAATGCAGAAACCCGCGCCAATAAAAGAGCTAAAAATATCGTAAAAGAAGCAGAAGAGAAAGCAGAAAAAGCAAAAGAGAAGAAGATGGAAGAAATAGAACAGATGCGCAAGGAAACTATGGCTGAAATGCGGAATAAAGTTGCCGTATTTACAGTTCTTGCTGCCGGTAAGCTGATCCAGGAGCAGCTGGACGAAGAAAAACATGAAGTGATGATAAATCAATTTATAGATGAATTAGATAGTGATAAGCTGGGTGAAATCAAATGAAAAATGAAGTAGCATCTAAATACAGTAGAGCATTTTTTTCTCTGGGGAAAGAAAAGGATAAATTAACAAAATTTCAGGAAAATCTAAATTCTTTCTGGGAAACTGTGGAAGAAAATGAAGATTTAAAAGAAGTTTTGTTTCATAAAAGAATATTACCTGAAGATAAAAAATCTATAATAGAAAAAATATTTAAAGATCAAATAGAAGCAGACGTACTTAACTTCATATTTATTTTAATAGATAAACGCAGGGAATACAGTTTTGAAAGTATTTATAAAGAGTTTAATAAACTTGTTGATAAAGAAGAAAAAATTCTGCATGTTGAAGTAAGTACTGCTGTAGAAATGAGCCAGAAAAGCCGGGAAAAATTGAAGGCAAAACTGGATCAAATGTTAGATTACACAATTATAATTAACAACAGGGTGAATCCTGATATTATCGGCGGTCTGGTAATGAAAATTGAAGATTACATAATTGACGGCAGTATCAGGTATCATCTGGACAATCTACAGGAAAAGCTTAAAAAGATACCAGTAAGTAAGTTAGGGGTGAATTAATTTGAAACTGAGACCTGAAGAAATCAGTTCTATCATAAAAAAAGAGATAGAGAATTATGGAAAAAAATTAGAGTCTGTAGGTGTTGGTACTGTTCTCGATGTTGGGGATGGTATTGCACATGTATATGGACTTGATGATGCCATGTCTGGAGAACTTCTGGAATTTCCAAATGGGGTTTTTGGTATGGCACTTAACCTTGAAGAAGATAATATTGGTGTTGTTCTTCTCGGGGATGAAAAGAAAGTTGAAGAAGGTGATGATGTAAAGAGAACCGGACGTGTTGTAGAGGTTCCAGTTGGAGAAAGTTTATTGGGAAGAGTGGTTAATCCACTTGGACAGCCGCTTGATGGCAAAGGATCAATTGAAAGTGATAAATACAGGCCTGTTGAATCGGAGGCACCCGGTGTTGTTGAAAGGCAGCCGGTAAAAGTACCTCTGCAGACAGGATTAAAAGCTATTGATTCAATGACACCAATCGGTAGAGGTCAGCGCGAATTAATTATTGGTGACCGTCAGACTGGAAAAACAGCGATCGGTATAGATACAATTATAAATCAGAAAGATAATGATGTAATATGTATATATGTTGCTATTGGTCAGAAGAACTCAACAGTAGCACAGCTAACTGAAAGATTAAAAGAAGAAGGAGCAATGGATTACACTATAGTAGTTTCTGCTACTGCCAGTGAACCAGCTCCGATTAGATATATTGCCCCATATGCCGGCTGTGCAATGGGCGAATATTTTATGTATGAACAGGACAAAGATGTTCTTGTAATATATGATGATCTTTCCAAACATGCTGTTGCTTACAGAGCCATGTCACTTCTTTTGAGGAGGCCGCCCGGACGTGAAGCATATCCCGGTGATGTATTTTATCTTCATTCCCGCCTTCTGGAAAGAGCTGCAAAACTTAATGAAGAAAATGGAGGTGGATCTCTGACAGCACTTCCAATAATCGAGACACAGGCTGGAGATGTTTCTGCATATATTCCTACAAACGTAATTTCTATTACAGATGGTCAGATATATCTGGAAAGTGAACTTTTCTTCTCAGGTGTAAGGCCTGCTGTTAATGTAGGTATTTCAGTATCTCGTGTTGGTGGTAATGCCCAGATAAAGGCTATGAAAGATGTTGCTGGAACTCTGAGGCTGGATCTTTCTCAGTATCGTGAGCTGGAGGCTTTTTCACAGTTTGGTTCTGACCTGGACAAAGCAACACAGCAGAAGTTGGCACGTGGAGAAAGAATAGTGGAAATACTTAAACAGGATCAGTATTCTCCAATGCCGGTTGAAGAACAGGTAATTATTATATATTCTGTTGTAAATGGTCATCTTGACGATCTGCCGGTTGATAATCTTGGCAGATTTGAAAAAGAATTTCTGTCCTTTTTGGACAGCAGTTATCCAGAGATTGGAGAAGAAATTA
>CAZLIW010000109.1:0-6678 GCA_964559325.1 uncultured Halanaerobium sp.
AATGCTGATGAGTATATTGTGGTAAATGACAAAACAAAACCTGCTATTAAATGGACAGCAGATGAGCTGCAAAAGCGTGGCAAGACCGTCCATTACGTTGATCTTTCCAACAGGCCGGACCTGGATGCCATCAAATCCGTGGGCGAGGCTCCGGATGGCGTCAGGAATGCGGTGATAGGTGTGACTATCATGGAACCTACCGATATAATGAAGCAGCTATTTGAAAAGGGGGTAGTTAACATATGGATCCACTGGAGGACAGACACTCCTGCCGCAAGGGAGCTTTGTGCCGATCACAATTGCTTTACAGGCAGGTGCCCCATGATGTACCTGGGCAGTGGTCTTAGCATTCATGGCGTACACAGGGCAATCGCCAAACTGACAGGAAAATACTGAGGTAACTCCAGGTCATTCTGAATTTGATCTGAATACCTTTTAGTATTCTGATCTAAGGGTAAGTATCCCTCCCGGAATTAGAATGGCAGCTATGGGTATCCACATCACGCTCAGTAGTAGGAATCCTCCGATACCCGGGATGACCATCAATGCTGCTGATAGTTGATTGTTCTTTCCTGCATATACTCCTCCGGCTATTCCCATCGCTCCGAGTAATGTTATCAGTCCACAATAACCGGTCATTATGAGTTCGGCATTGGATATCCCAAAAACAGCGGGAACCCCATAGATAAAAGAGCTACCGCAGGTATCGATACCTCCTACTGTAACTGCAAACAGCAATGATGCCACTATGATTGCTAAAATGCCGCCTGTGATGCCCAATGTTGCTCCTGTTTTCTTGTTCATGATCGTTCTTCTTCGGGTTTCCTTTTCTTTATTTATATATCATAACTTTTTGTCCTAAATAAAAGTGAATTTAAATCTTCTGCAAATTCAACATTTGCTTTTTTATTAACATTTATTGGTATGATGGTAATGAAAGTATTTATGCAAATAAATGAAATTACTTCCTATATCATTATATTTGGTTTGGGAATAAGTATAATATGGATGGTGTTTGAATGATAGCTGACTTAGAAGATTACTTAGTAATAAAAAAAATACCTTATTATCATTGTATTAGATGTGGTTATGAATGGCTAAAAGGTCATAAAAAACCACAAACATGCCCTAAGTGCAGAAGTATTTACTGGGATAAAAAAAGAAAATATAAAACTAAATCATCTAAATAATTACATCTAATGATAGGACATTTTTTTTATATATAATTTTTACATCAATTTTTTATGATAAATAGCATAAAAAGGAGAGTATAAATAACCATGGCAAACATGCAATCATTCATTATAGGGATTGTTTTAGTTGGTGTTACATTGGTAATCGGAATCTTTATATCAGCAGAGATTGCGGACCAAATGGAAGTTAATTCATCTGAAGCAAATGCTGCTAATGATTTGGTAACGGCATTGTCTGGTGGATCGGCTTGGATTACTATCCTAGTAGTTGTTGGTTTTGCGACAATCGTATTATCGATGCTTACTAGTGGATTAGGCGGTAGATCATCAGATGTTGGTCCAGTTTACTAATCCTGAATCCTAGTAAATGGAAGCGTTTTCCCTGCTTTCTAACTCAAAGGGAAATTAAGAGCATGGGGGTAAACCATTGAGAGTAATATTTCATAAGGCATCTCAGATATGCTCTTTAATTTTTTATTTGGACAAAAGATATATAAATAAAATTAATATAATATTAACATGGGATTTAAAAAAATTTACTCTAAAACAAAGAAAGGATTAACTAGCCCTAAGGCTAAAAAATTTTATTCTAATTTAGGTTCTGCTGCAACTAAAACTGGAAGATATTTCGAACAGGTGGATAGAAATTTAGATAATACTTTTTCTATATCAAAAAAATATCCGGACAAAACATTAAGCAACTACAATAAAAATATTTCTGAAATAAAAATTAGATCAATTGTTTCTAATGCTTTATATAAAAAACCTTATAGCCAATTGAATAGAAAACAAAAAGCTAATGTATTGTCTAGGATTTATTAATTAAATTTACATCCTCTAATTTTTTATTATTAATATTTTCACATTTCATTACATTGGATGTGGCAATATTTTCTAAATATTTTTCTCTATCAAAGTCATCACCTCTTAAAACTAATTCTTGAACATATGAACAAGAACATTGCCTTCCTGTTTCTAGGCCACATATATAACAATGCCCCATATCTCCATATTTAGTCATTATAACAGCATTTTCCTTATTACTGGCATATAACTCATATCCATAAAAAAATATTGCCATAATCAATAATAAAGCCAAAATACGAGAAGTAATTAACAACTTTCTCCTAAATATCTCTTTACTCTTTAATTTTAATACTTCTGGGATGTTTTTTTGATTTTTCATTGTTAGATTCTCCAAACTGGTTAAGTATTTCATCAATTTCTGTTTTTACATCTTCTTTACGCTGAACTCTTAATTTATCTGGATTATTTTTATAATAATTTTCTTCTATTTCTAAGTTTTTCTTTGCTATTTTCATTGAAGTATAAGCTTTATTTATTATTATGGTAAGGATAAGAAGGGATATTCCCCTTCCTACCCATAACATAATACCGCTTCCCGAATAATTTATAATTATTGAGTAAAATTGATATACCATAAATAAAGAAAATACTATTAAAGTATTTCTTTGTATTGTGAATTTAAACCTTGCATTAGCTAATGGATGATTTTTAACTATTCTATAATTTCTTTTTAGATTTTTTAAATCTGTAAAGAAGTTTCTTTTTTCTTTTTTTTCTTTTTTATTGTTTTCTTTATTCATTCTGTATATTTCATCCATTTTTTAAATTTTTTTTTAAGACGATAAAATTCAATAGTTGTAAATAAATAATAAACTAATATACCTATTGCAGAAATTTTAATAGATAAATCTGTTAATCTTAATGCTAATAGTGCTATCTCTTGGTATGGGTTGTAATATGTATAGATCATAGTCCAAAAAGAAATTATTGTTATAACTGCTATAATAAATAATAAAGCAAATCCTAAATTTCTAAAATGTAATCCAAACATTTTCATTCTTCTAATTATTTCTGATTTTTTTAGGTTTTTCATTTTTATTATACCGAGAACGCATTAAAAAGTTCATCTCTCATTTTTGAAAATGTATCTTTTTTTGGTTGTATCATTTGTGGATTATTTATTGTTTGATTATTAAATTGTATTTTTGATTCTGTATCCCAATAAGCTTCATTATCAATAACTTTAATTAACCCACTAGGGAATGCCTTAATTACTTCTAATATCTCTTTTGTATTATTATTTGTTATTGGTATTTTCATTTTCTTAAAAAAGATTTTCCATTTTTGTTTTTTTGTGTTGTTATTTCATGTAGTTTCTTAATAAATTCATTGTCTACTTCTTCTTGATTATAAAAATCATATCCCATTGCTTCATATAAATGTAAAACATTCTTTAAATATATTTTTGGATTTGTTTTAAATTCTTCTCTTTCTTCTTCAGAAGCTTCTTTTTTTACCCATGCACTTATTCGTGGTTCTATTCCACGCTGAAAATTAACTAATTCATTAAAATCTATTACAACTTCCTGAATGGTAGATAATGGAATATATCCTTGTCTTGATTTTTTTAAATATAATAATAAATTCTTCATGTCTTTATGAAGAGATTTATCATTTTTTATTAATTCTTTTATTTGGCTCACAAATAAATGAGGTTGTGCATTATCTTTTAATTTTAATGTTATTTTAATATTTTTCATTTTCATAGCTTTCTCCTAATCTTCCATTTACAATCTTTGACCTTGTATCTCCATATTTTGATTTTTTGTTATTATGCTCTTCTTCTATCTTTTCTAAAATTTCAGTATCTAATGTGTAAGAAACATTTTTTTTTCTCTTTTTATTATCCATAAGATATTATAATATAATATATATTTAAATCTTTTGGTTTTTGTTCATAAATTGAATAATTAATAAACTGCATGTTTTTAGGGGGTTTTTATGGGGTTTTTTGGGTAAATGTTTTATGAACAGTTATTATTTGAGAAATCTTACCTTTTGAAATATTTGCTTTTTTAGATATTTTACTATATGATAATCCTTCGTTATATAAATCTATAATATATTTTATTTTATTTTGATGTATTGGTTTTCTTCCCCACCTATTCCCTTTATATGATTTTGTATTTCCTTGTTTGTCTTTTCTAATAGATAATTTTATTCTTTCTGATTTTTTCTTGGATTCATCTTCTGATAGCCAACCCATTAAATTTAACATTAATTCGTGCATTATTTCATTAAAAGGTTCTGGAATATTATTTAATTGCTCTAACCATTCCTGATTTACTGAATGAATACTACAATTATAATATTTACAAAATTCAAAAAATTCTTTTAACTTTTTTCTATTTCTAAATATTCTGTCTAAATCCCAAACTATAAAATGTTCAATATTACCAGACTTTATATTTTTTTTAGCAAGATTAAAACCCTCTCTATCAATATTATCCTTAAATGCACTTTGTTTATCCTGTATTAAAATATATTCTGATTTGGTTAAATTCTCACAAGATTTTATCTGATTCTTAGGTTCTTGATCTTCTGTGCTAGTTCTTATGTATATTATTGTTTTTTTCATTTTTTTGTTTTATTAAGTCTTTTTTTAATTCTTGCTCTTTCTTTTTCTCTCTTTTTTGAGATTTTTATATGCTTTTTTAATGTCCCATTATTTATTGGGTTCTTTTCAATATACTCTTTGAATTTTGTTAAGTCCATTTTTTGTTTATATTTAATCCCAAAAAAGTCAGTTTTTTCGTTGTCATCAATCATATTAATTAAAAGCATTAAGAATATCACAATCATAGATTTTATTATAAATTTATTGATCTCGGTTAAATCAACTGTATATACTTTTTCTATAAAATCATTAGATTGACCAATACATTCTTTAATTATTGAAAGACCCGCAACCATTATGCTAAAAACTATTACCAAAATTCCTGTTATAAACTTAACTTTATTATATATTTTATTCATTGTTCATCTGTAATAATATTATTTAATTTTCTGATTAAAACACACTCTAAACATTCACAACCAGGCAATTCCTCAACAACCGTCTTTCTTATTTCAGTCCTTAGTTCTTTTATTTTTTGTTTACATTTATTGCAAAAACGTCTATAAATCTTGTTTCCACATCTAATCCCAGAAAGTGTTGAAATATATTCTCCACAACCTTTTTCCAACTCTTCTGTTCTCTGTAAAAAATAAGGAGCAGTTGTTAAAATAGCAAAATTATTAGAATTGTTATTCTTATCCTCTTTTCCCGAAGGAATATAATTTGTTTTTTTAGTTTTGACTTTTTTCATACTTTTTATAATTATAACAACTATTTAAATGTTTTGGCTTTGTTTATATATTGTTTTTGCTTTATATAAATAAACCACATATAATAATAATATTAACCAAATAATTATTTTTAACATTTTTAATTTGATGATTCTTTCTTTTTATCTAAAACGATTTTTATTGTAGATAAAGAACATCCAACTTCATCGCTTATATCTCTATAAGTTTTTCCTTCTGACCTTAATTTTATTATTTCTTTGTTTCTTTCTTTTTTAGTTGCTTTTTTATTTTCATTCTTTTTCATTTTATGTTTTTCTTTTTCTTCTTTTTCAATTGATTTAGCCAACTCATTTTTTATTTTTGTTGTGATGAAATTCATTTTTAATTCTTCATATCTTTCTATAATTCCAGCATTTTTTGGCATTGAAAACCAAGCCTTAGATACTTTTACTATTCTGCCATTCCTTTTAACTTTTATATGCTTTCTGTAAATCTTATCTATGCTACTATTATAACTTAATTTGTATATGTTTGCAGTAGAAAATCCGTTTTCTTTATCTCCATGGTTATGAATTTTTTTAAATATTATTTGATGACTTGCCAATTTTCTTGCGTGAGTATCTATTGCTTTATCGATTGGGAATGTCAGCCAAAGACCAATATACTTAGCCCTAAATATATCTAATATATTCGTAAATCCAACATTATCATTAGATTGGCTTCTTCTACTATTAAATAGAACACTTGCTTCTTCTATTATTAATTGAGTTCTTATATCTGCATTATCTAAAGCATAATCTAATTCTCTTTTACTTCTTATTATATGCCAGTCTTCAATTTCTTTTTTTATTTTTGACATCTCATAATATAACTCTATTGCTCTAAGTGTACCATAACTTTTTCCACTTCCTGGCTCCCCATTAACTAATACTAATATAGGTTTCTTTTCTCTTCCCCTATTCATTATAGATCCTATTATACCTGATCCTTCTTTGACATATTTATTTATTTGTTGCTCATTTATTTTCATTTTTAATTTTATTTTTTTTCATTTAGTCAGACCATTCTAAGTTAATTTAAATATGCCTTTGCTTTCTATCAAACAAATAACAAAAATTCCTTAAAACATCGATTATCGTTAATTTTTTATATTATATTTTGTTGTTTAATTTTTGTTACTCTTAATATCCTGCCTGTTCTGGACTAAAGTATTCTTTTTTATGAATTAAAAGATTTAAATAAGAAAATATTAAATCATACAAATCAATCATTTCATTCCAATACAAACTTATTTTATCGTTGTAGACTCCTTTTCTTTTCTGATACGATT
>CAZLIW010000110.1:0-6639 GCA_964559325.1 uncultured Halanaerobium sp.
AAAAGGGCTGCTGCCAGATTTTCTACACTGAACCAGGTTATAGATAAGGGAGGTAGTTAAAATTGTATCAGGGGATAGATATTAGTGCATCAGGACTGACAGCTCAGAGATTGAGAATGGATATCATTTCCGGCAATATAGCAAATGCTGAGACCACCCGCACTGAAGATGGTGGCCCATACCGCAGAAAAGTGCCTGTATTTCAGGAAAAGCTAAATAACCAGATGAATGGGTCTGATTCTGTATTTGGTAACGATTCCAGAGAAGGTGTTGAGGTTAGGATGATTAGAGAAGATCAGAGCCCTTTTAGACTTGAATACAGACCCAGCCATCCTGATGCGGATACAGATGGGTATTTACGGCTGCCCAATGTTAGTATAATGACAGAGATGATAGATATGATAGATGCGAGCAGAGCTTACGAAGCCAGTGTTCAGGCGATTTCCAATTATAAAAATATGGCAGCAAGTGCTCTGGATATCAGCAGATAGGGGGAATTACATTGCTGGATAAAATGGGAATTAATCCTGTGACAGATAATTTTGAACATTATTCTTTAGAAAAAACTAAAAAAAATGAAAATATCAAAAGTGATTTTAAAAATCTTTTTAAAGATAAAATTATGGAAGTAAATAACCTTCAAAAAAATTCGGAAGAGATGACAGCCAAATTTGCTGCCGGTGAAACAGATAATATTCATCAGGTGATGATAGCTGGAGAGAAGGCTAAAATAGCTCTAAATTTAACCACAGCTGTGCAGAATAAAGTTGTGGAAGCATATAAAGAAGTTATGAGAATACAGGTATAATATATAATGATATTTACATAAAACTTAACAATTTATATCAATAAATTTTTTGAGAGAGGTATTAAGATGGCCGATTTTTTCAACAAATATCGAGAAGAATTTAACAAGATATGGGGAAAATTAAATAATAATGTAAAAATTATAATAATTGTGAGCACCGTTCTGCTTGCAGCTGGTTTCGGCTATCTAATAGTAAGAGGTAGTACATCAAATTATAAACCGCTTTATACTGATTTGACGACAGGGGATACTGCTGCCATTGTCGAAAAATTAAAAGAAGATCAGGTAGATTATAAACTGTCTGGTAATGGTTCCACAATAATGGTTCCAGAAGAACAGCTGCATCAGCTAAGGATAGAACTTGCTGGAGCAGGATTACCAGATCAGGGAGTAGTAGGTTTTGAAATTTTTGACAGCAGTCAGTTTGGTACAACAGAGTTTGAAAGAAAAGTAAATTACTACAGGGCACTTGGAGGGGAATTAAGCCGATCTATCCAGTCAATCTCGGGTATCAGCTATTCTCGTGTGCAGATAACACCTCCAGAACAGAGCCTGTTTATTGCAGAAGAAAAATCAGCAACTGCTTCAGTGCTGATAGATTTGGAGCCGGGATTTAAAATGAGTCCGGAGACGGTTGCCTCGATTCAGAATTTGGTGGCCAGCAGTGTTCAGGACCTTCCCCTATCTCAGGTTACTGTTGTTGATACTAATGGTAACCTTCTTTCAATTGATGGAGAAACAGATGGAAACAGCTGGATATCTGACCCCAAGAACTTTACCCTGCAGAAAAATTTTGAGAAATCTTTAAAAACTGACCTTTCTGCTATGCTGACAAAGGTACTTGGGCCGGGTAATTTTACAGTTCAAGTCTATGCAAAACTCAATTTTGATCAGCGCCAGACTGAAAGCAAAACATATTCTCCAGTAGTTGATGAGGACGGTATAGTAAGGAGTCAGGAAAGCAATACTGAATCTTATGAAGGAAGTAATGGCGGCCCAGCAGCTGGTACTCCTGGTACGGATAGCAATATTCCACAGTATCAGGCAGAAGGAAGTGAAAATACAGGCAGCTATGAAAAAGAAAACATAATTACAAATTACGAAATAAACGAAAAGATAGAAAAACATGTTTATGCTCCTGGAGAAATTAAAAAACTATCAGTTTCAGTGATGGTCAACCAGGATGCAGATGAAGAAACACTTGAACAGATCAGAAATGCTGTACAGGCAGCTATTGGCTATGATGAAGAAAGAGGAGATGTAGTTGATATAACTGCAATAAGATTTGATAATTCTCTGGAAGAAGCGGCTGCCCAGGCCCGTGCTGCAGAAGAAGCAGCAGCCAGAAGACAGACATATATTTATGCCGGCCTTATTATATTAATATTAGTGATAACAGCAGCTCTGGTAGTCTACTTATACAGAAAACAGAAAACAGCTCCAGCAGGTTCAGGTGTTGATATCTCTGTAGAAGAAGAGTCAGAAGAGCTGGATCTCCTCAAGAAAAGTCCTGAGGAGAAAGAAAAAGAACAGGTTAAAAAAGAACTTGAAAGAATGGTTAATTCTGACCCAGAAAGTGCTGCTAAACTTATACGTAGCTGGCTGGTAGATGAATAGTATAGAAGGGGTTAAAATGTCATGAACAACAAACTTACAGGAAAAGAAAAGGCGGCTATTCTTCTCATTTCTCTTGGTCCTGATGTTTCTTCAAATATTTTTAAACATCTGGACGAAGAAGAGGTGGAAAAATTAACATTGGAAATAGCCAATTTAAATAAAATAAATCCTGAATTAAAGAAGAAAATTCAGGAAGAATTTCTGCAGCTCAGAAGAGCCAATGACTATATTAACTCTGGTGGAATAAATCATGCGAAAAAAATACTGGAAAAATCATTTGGAAAAGAAAAAACAAAGGCAATTATAAATCGCCTTACAGCGACTCTACAGGTAAGACCTTTTGATTCAATACGCAAATCAGATCCCTCACAGCTTTTAAACTTTATTCAGGGAGAACATCCACAAACTATAGCGCTTATCCTTGCATATGTAAGTCCTTCCATGGCCTCAGAGGTTTTATCTGCTTTATCTCCAGATATACAGAGTGAAGTAGCCAGAAGAATAGCAGTAATGGATAGAACTTCTCCGGAAATCATTAAGGAAGTTGAGGCAGTATTGGAGAAGAAGTTGTCCTCTGTTATGGCAAACGAATATGCCAGCGCTGGTGGTATTTCAGCTATTGTAGATGTTTTAAATCAGGTTGACAGAGGAACAGAAAAAAATATTCTTGATAAACTTGAGGAAGATGATCCGGAGCTTGTTGAGGAAATCAAAAAGAGGATGTTTGTCTTTGAAGATATTGTTCTTCTTACTGATAGAGCTGTACAGCTTGTGCTGCGTCAGGTTGAAACACATGATCTGGCTCTGGCCCTCAAAACAGCAAGTGATGAAGTTGAAGATATTATAACAGGAAATATGTCAAATAGAGCAGCCGAGATGCTGGCAGAAGATATAGAATTTATGGGTCCTGTAAGACTGCGTGAGGTAGAAGATGCACAGCAGAGAATTGTAAATGTGATACGTGAATTAGAAGAGAGCGGCGAAATTGTTATTGCCCGCGGTGGGGAGAGTGAAGTAATTGTCTAAAATCATTAAAGCATCACAGGTTATAGGCAAATACAAAATAGATAATGAAAATAAAGTATTGAAAGTGGATAAAAATAAGTCTAAAAAAAACATAAATAAAGATATAGAAAAAAATAATACAAAGAAAACAGTAAACAAGAAAACTGTCGGAGGTAAAGCAGAAGAAATAAGAGAAAATGCTGAAAATAAAGCTGAAACAATAATTGAACAAGCGAAGGCAAAAGCAGCTGACATAGTGGCTGAAGCTGAAAAAGAAAAGAATGAAATAATAGAAGAAAAAGAAAAAATACTACAGGAAGAAAGAGAAAATGGTTATCAGCAGGGGCTTAAAGAAGGACGTCAGGAAATTAAAAAAGAAATTGATAGTTTAATGGAGCTGGCAGACAGCTTCAGCAGTGAAATTACAAAAGAAAAAAAGAATTTGCAGAAATCAGTAATCAATCTTGCAGTAAAAATAGCTGGGATAATAATAAATGTAAAACTGGAAGAAGAACATGAAATTATAAATAATATAATATCTGATATGCTAAACAAACTTGGTGACAATCATAAGGATATGATTATAAAAGTTCATCCAGGTTTTCTTCCCTATATTCAGGAAGACAGGCTGGGCAGAAACTTAAGAGATAAAAACTTTAAATTTGTTGGTGATGATAATCTCAGCCGGGGTGACTGTATTATTGAAACAAATCTGGGAGGCAAAGAAGGCAGCCTGCAGGAAAAATTAAAGCTCATAAGAAGAGAGCTGTTAGAAGAGGTTGAAGTAAATGGTTAATATTGATCTCGAAAATCTGGAAAAAAGGCTGAATAATATTAATATGACCAGAAATTTTGGCCATATTAATAGAGTAATAGGTCTTGTGATCGAATCTATCGGTCCTGAAGCTTCCATAGGTGAACTCTGTCTTATTGAAACAGAGGAAGAAAATATTAAAGCAGAAGTAGTTGGTTTTGATGATAATAAAGTTTTAATGATGCCCATAGGAGAAATGGATGGTATTAAACCAGGAGCAAGAGTAACTGCAACAGACGAAAGGCTTAAAGTTCGTGTAGGCAAAAATCTTTTGGGAAAGGTACTTGATGGAACTGGACAGGTCATAAGTCAGAACAATCCTAATATAGCTGGTCTTAAAGAAGTCAATGTTAATAACTGTCCACCTGATCCGATGAAGAGATCAAGAATTAAAGAACCTCTTTCACTTGGGATAAGGTGTATTGATGGGCTACTAACCTGTGGAAAAGGACAGAGGCTCGGAATTTTTGCCGGCAGTGGTGTCGGGAAAAGTACTTTACTGGGAATGGCTGCCAGAAACACAAATGCAGATATCAATGTAATTGGACTTATTGGAGAAAGAGGTAGAGAGGTAAAGGATTTTTTGGAAAAAGATTTGGGTGAAGAAGGATTAAAAAGGTCTATTGTAATAGTTGCTACTTCAGATCAGCCGGCACTGGTGCGGGTTAAAGCTGCAAATATTGCAACTGCTGTAGCCGAATTTTTCCGCAGTCAGGGAGAAGATGTGCTTCTAATGATGGATTCGGTGACAAGAGTTGCAATGGCCTTAAGAGAAGTCGGACTGGCAATCGGTGAACCACCTGCAACAAGGGGTTATCCACCTTCTGTTTTTGCAAAACTGCCCAAACTGTTGGAAAGAACTGGAACAAATGATAAAGGTTCTATAACAGCGCTTTATACAGTTTTAGTAGAAGGTGATGATTTCAATGAACCGGTTTCTGATACTGTGAGAGGTATACTCGATGGTCATATTTCTTTATCAAGAGAACTGGCAGAAGCAAGTCACTATCCGGCAGTAGATGTTTTGAGCAGTGTCAGCCGTATCATGAAGGATGTAGTAGATGAAGAACATATTAAAGCAGCTGATAACTTCAAAAAAATTCTGGCAACATATAATCAATCAAAGGATTTAATTAATATTGGGGCATATGAACACGGCTCAAATGCAGAAGTTGACTGCGCTATTGATAAAATTGACAGTATAAATAATTTTCTTACCCAGAATATTAATGAAAAAACAAATTTTAAGCAGACTGTTGAGCGCCTCAAAAATATTGTGACAGAATAAGGTGATCATTTTGCAGAAGTATAATTTTAAATTTGAAAAAATATTAAATCTAAAAAGCAGGCAGGAAGATATGGAAGAAGATAGATACAGGCTGCTGCAGAGGGATTTAAATGATTTAAAAAGAAAATTAAAAAAAATAAAAGGTGAAAAAGAAAATATTTTTGCTCACCTGCGTGAAAATGATAATAATCTTCAGTTGAATATAGATTACAGAAAATATCTAAAAAAACAGAGAGAGCTGAAAGAAAAAATATCTGCAAAAAAACAGGAAAAAGAAGCAGAAGTAAAAAAACAGCTTAATACATTAATGGAAAAACGCAGAGAAAGAAAAACGTTAGAAAAACTTAAAGAAAAAGAAACTGAAGAATTTATTAAAGAATTTTTGCTGGATGAACAGAAAGAATTGGATGAAATAGGAAGACAATTTATGTCAGGTGGGAGATAAAATTGAAAAAAGTTTTGTTTTTTCTCATATTATTTATAATACTTTCAGCGATGCTTATCTGGTCATTAAATGCACTTGAAATAATTAATTTTAAAGCATCAGTGGTTAATTTGCTGAATAGAATACCTTTTGTAAAACAATATATGATAACAAAAGCAGATATTGAATCTAAAAAAGCTGAAAATAAAAAGCTCAGTACGGAAATTCAGCAGAAAAATAAAGAAATAGCTTCATTTGAAGGAGAGATAAAAGAATTAAAAAAAGATCTCAAAGAAATGGAGCTGGCTTTTGAAGATGAAAAGAAAAGAAATCAGGAGCTGAGCAGTAAACAGGAAACAAAAAAAGAAAAATTAAATAAATTAACTGAAATATATAGGAGAATGGAAGCGCCAGCAGCAGCATCAGTGATAGAGCAGCTGGATAGAAAATTTGCTGCAGAAGTTCTTGCCAATTTAAAAGAAGAACAGGCTGCGGCCATACTTCAAGAACTGTCAGAAGGACTGGCTGCAGAACTATCAAAAATAATTGGTTCAGAATGAAAGCTCAGTGTGACGGGCTCGATGCCCTAATGCTAAGTTAATCATGCGTTTTACAATGAAAACTCAGTGTGACGGGCTCGATGCCCTAATGCTAAGTTAACCATGCGTTCTACAATGAAAACT
>CAZLIW010000111.1:0-6596 GCA_964559325.1 uncultured Halanaerobium sp.
TAAATGTTGTTATCCCAGCCAGCACCTCTGTTTTAACATCAGTATTATTTGCTTTCAGTGCGAAAAAATCATCTTTTTCTTTGATGTTCTGTGTTTTTGCTTCAGTGTTTGAAATACTAATTTTTTTCATCCCCTTTAAATATTATTTTAAAAACAAATAAGCCCGGGCCAGGGTAAGTTCACTAAACAAAGGAACCTACCCGCCCGGGCTTTTATCCCAACGGTGTATTTAGATATGCATAATTAAGCATATTAAAACTGCACCACTCGGACCTGCTCTATCATTTAGATAGACGGAACCCTAGGTGCACTTCCCTCGTAGCCTAAGTTAGTTTACGGCTAACAGGTAGAAACTTGTGATCCATATCATCACACTTATACGAAGATTATTTAACTTTCATTGCTTATTATTATAATCAGCTTTAAAGAAAAAATCAAGTGTTTTTCGAACATTTTTTTATTTTTTAAAAATAATGTTCACGGAAAGGCTATTTAATAAATTAATGGAATATAAAGGAGTATTTTATAGTAATGAAAATGAAATATATTAACAAATCGCGGGATCCTTTACTGCCGGGGGTAATTAATTCAAAATAAATATTTATAAAAGCAATGATACCCTGGTTTATATTCTTTTTGTATATTGTATAATTAAATTCACAGGATGATTTGATAAAATAAATTTTCTGTTATATAATACTTCTAGATAGAATATAGATAATAAAATTTTAAAATTAAAAACTGGGGAGCCAGACTGGAGGCTGAGAGGATGAGAAATCATCGACCCATTGACCTGATCCTGATAATGCAGGCGTAGGCATAAAAATAATAAGATTATAAGCCCTCCGGTTTGTTTCTCACAAATCAGGAGGGTTTTTTGTTATGAATAAAGAATTTACAACAAGAATGATGGCAGAGCTTGGAGTGGCCGTTGCCCTGGCAGTAGTATTAAATTTTCTTAAATTATGGCGTATGCCACAGGGAACATCTGTAAGCCTGGAAATGCTGCCTATCTTAATAATAGCTTTTCGCTGGGGAGCAGGAGCAGGTATGTTTAGTAAAAATTAAATATTGATACAGGGGAGCTATTATTATATAGCTGAGAAAAAGGAATTGACCTTTTGACTCTTTGAACCTGATCTGGATAATACCAGCGTAGGGATGTGTATATTTAAATAATTATTTTGATAAGCACAGTTCCTACAGGACTGTGTTTTTTATAATTTAAATATATATTTTTTACAATATGTTCTTCGAGAGGAGGTGTAAAAATGAAAATAAATAAGCTTACCCTTTCTTCTTTATTAATTGCTCTTGGAACTCTTACAGGACATCTCATCTTTATTCCTGTGGGCATAGCAAAGTGTTTTCCTGTTCAGCATTTAATTAATGTTCTATCAGCAGTTATACTCGGGCCAGCATATGCAGTCTGGAATGCTTTTGCCATTTCACTTTTGCGAAATATCTTTGGAGTAGGTTCACTGCTGGCTTTTCCCGGCAGTATGATTGGGGCACTTTTGGCCGGTATTATCTACAAAAAATATCAGAACAAAATTGCAACAGTAATAGCAGAAGTTTTTGGAACTGGTGTCTTAGGGGGACTGGCAGCTTATCCAGTAGCACATTATTTAATAGGTAGAGATATAGCTGTGTTTTTCTTTATTATTCCATTTTTGATTAGCACAGCTGGTGGTAGTTTAATAGCATACTTTGCATTAGAAATAATAGAAAAAAGTTCATTACTTGATAATTGGCAAAAAATAAGGAGGTAATAACAATGAAAAAATCACTAACGATAGCTGGTTCTGATTCAGGAGGAGGAGCAGGTGTTCAGGCAGATTTAAAAACTATGACAGTTCATAAAATATATGGAGCTTCAGTTATTACTGCTCTGACAGCACAAAATACACTTGGAGTACAGGGGGTAAATGCAGTAGATGCTGCTTTTGTAGAAAAACAATTTGATTCTGTCTTTAAGGATATAAAATTTGATTCTGCTAAGACCGGTATGCTTGCAACAGAAGAAATAGTAGAACTAACTGCAAATAAAATAAAGAAATATGGACAGAAAAATCTGGTGGTTGATCCTGTAATGGTGGCAACAAGTGGAGATTTGCTTTTAGAAGAATCTGCGGTAAAAGCCTATAAAGAAAAGTTATTCCCATTGGCGAGGATTGTTACACCAAACTTAAATGAAGCAAAAATATTATGTGGTCTTAATGTAAATTTAGAGGCAGATTTAGAAACTATGGCAGAAGAAATTTATAATTATGGGCCAGAATATGTTCTTATTAAAGGAGGTCACAGAAATCAAAAAAATAATGACTTATTAGAAGCCAGTGATCTGCTTTATGATGGTAGAAAATTTGTGAGAATAAATGGAGAATATATAGCAACAAATAACACTCATGGAACAGGTTGTACACTTTCTGCTGCTATAGCCAGTAATTTAGCTCTTGAATCTGGAGTAAAAGAAGCTATTAAAAAATCCAAAAAATATATTACTAAAGCAATTAAAGTAGGTATAGAAGTTGGTTCTGGCAATAATCCTGTTAATCACTTTGTTTTATGGGGTGATATAAATTGAAGAAAATTGACTGGAATATCTATCTTATAACAGAAGAAAGGCTATCTAATGGCAGAAGTACAGTTGAAGTAGTTAAAGAAGCTATCAGGGGAGGAATAGAAGTAATACAGCTTAGAGAAAAGGCTCTGCCACTTAGAGAAAGGTTTCAGCTTGGGCTTAAAATAAAAGAGTTAACTCAAAAAGCCGGTGTAGATTTGATAATAAATGATCGTGTAGATCTGGCCCTTGCCCTTGATGCTGATGGAGTACATCTTGGTCAGGATGACCTTCCTCTATCTGAAGCCAGAAAAATTATGGGTAAAGATAAAATAATAGGTATTTCTGCTTATAGAGAAGAAGAAATTAGATCAGCAGAGTCAGATGGAGCTGACTATATTGGTGTTGGAGCAGTATTTTCTACCAGATCAAAAAGAGTAAAAAAAGAAAAAGACGGTATTGGCTGTTCTTCCATTAAAAAGATAAGTGAAAAAACTAATCTGCCAATTATTGCAATTGGAGGACTTAATAAAAATAACTGTCAGTCTGTTATTGCTGCAGGTGCAGATACTATTTCTGTTATATCTGCTTTAACAAAAGCTGAAAATATTGCTTTAGAAGTTAAAGAATTTAAAGAAAAAATAATGGCTGTCAAAAGAGGAGCTGTTTAAAATGCTGCTTAGAGAACTTTATCAAAATTTTTATGCTGAATCAAAAGAATATCTTTCAGAAATCTCTGCAAAGAGGCCGCTCATTCTTCAGCTCACAAATGAAGTTACTATTAATGATTGTGCAAATATTACTTTAAACTGGGGAGCATTACCAGTAATGTCGGGTGGTATTGAAGATGCTCAGGAGATGCTTAATTCTGCCGAGGCTCTCTTAATAAATACTGGTACACTTAATGATGAAAAATTAAAAATAATGTTAAAAACAGCTGAGAGGGCAAATAAGCTTAAAATACCTGTTGTTCTTGATCCAGTAGGGGCTGGAGCGACCACTTATCGCCTTATGGGAGCAAAAAAATTACTTGAAAAAGTAGACTTTGCAATTATCAAAGGCAACCAGAGCGAAATAGATGTACTGGCAGGTGTTAAATCAGAAATGCTTGGTGTAGAATCACTTTCCAGTGGGGAAAGCTGCAAAAAATCTGCTTTAAAACTGGCAGCTGAACAAAATGCGATAATTGTTGTTACAGGTGCTGAAGATTATATTACTGATCAGAAAAATAATATAAACTCTGCCAGAGGTGACCAAATGATGTCAGAAGTAGTCGGTACAGGATGTATGCTGGGAAGTACTCTGGCAGTATTTTCATCACTGATGGATAATGATCAGACAGAAAATTTTAAAAAAATTGTATCATCTGTATTATTATATAATCTCTGTGCTGAAAAAGCAGCAGAAGCATCTGTTCCAGCTTATTTTAAGATGAGATTTATGGATTGTATTTATAGGCTGCAGAAAGATAAAGACATATTAAATAGTTTTGAAAATAGTTTTGAAATTAATAATTAAATATATTATATTAAATATTTAAATTTGAGAGGAGATAAAAAATGACTAAAACAAAGAAACTTTCAGTTCATAATCAGAAATTCAACAGAGGTGCTGTAGATTTTGAAAGCTGGTTTAAAAACAATAAAAATTTATTTTACTCTGAGTTAAATGCTTTAAAAGAAATGATTAGTGACCCAAAAAATTGTGTCAGCATTGGGATCGGAAATGGTCTTTTTGCAGAAGAACTGGGTATTAAAAAAGGAGTGGAACCTTCTATAGGAATGGCAGAGCTGGCCCGTGCAAAAGGAATTAATGTAAAAATAGGAAGAGCCGAAGACATACCATTGGAAGATGTAAGCTGTAGTCAGGTTCTGCTGGGTACTATACTTGCCTATGTTGAAGATAAAGAAAAAGCAGTTAAAGAAGCTTATAGAATTCTTAAAAAGGATGGAGAAGTGATAATATCAATTCTTCCAGCAGAAGGAGCCTTTGCTATGCTTTATAGATTAACTAATCAGGAAGGTTTTTATGATAAAAATCTGGCTCCCAGATATCCATACCCTATGGAATTCATTAAAGATACAGAATGGATTTCCAGTGGAGAGCTGCTTTCTTTAATGAAAAAAGCAGGTTTTAAAAATATAAAAGCTGTACAAACACTGCTCAATAGTCCTAAATATAGTGACCAGGAAATAGAAAAGGCTGTAAAAGGTTACAAAATGGGGAGTTATGTAGTATTTAAGGGGGTGAAATAGGTGAAATTTTCATATTTTGAAAAGCAGAATAAGAATGTGATGAAAAAAATAATTGATCATCCTTTTATGGTAGAACTTTATCAGGGCCAGCTTGATTTTTCTATTTTTAAGTTTTTCTTAAAACAGGATTACAACTATCTAGATCAATCAATGGCGAATATGGGAATCCTTATCTCTAAAGCTGAAAATATAGAAATTCGAAGAAAGCTTATTAAAGTAATTTACAGTGAGTCTGAAGTAGAATTTGAAAACTACAAAAAATTGCTTGGTTCACTTAATATAAGTCAAAAAAAGGCCGCAGAAGTAAAACTTACTCGAGCAAATATTGCTTACAGCAATTATCTGATTTCTCAGAGCGTAAAGGGAAGTTTTGCCAGAGGTATTGCCGCTTTGCTGCCCTGTTATTTTAGTTACTTAGAAGTTTATAAATATCATAAAAGTAAGCTCGAGTATAACAATAATCCTATATATTTAGACTGGGCTGCAGCATATGCAGAAGAAGATTTTGAAGAACTGGTCATTGATTTGATTGACATTTTAGAAAAAAATATAACTGAAGAAAATTATCAGAGACTATTAAAAGCATATTCTGATTCTTTAAAATTCGAATATGAATTTCTCACAGATGTTTATTATAAGAAGAGCTGGTTTGTTTAAATTTTAGAAGATCATTCATTTAATAAAAAGAATTCCCACAGATAATCATCATCATTTATTAATTTTTCCTTCTTTAATTCTAAAAAATGAATTTTATCTGTAGAGCTTATTATTTCTTCAGTTCCATCATCTTTTATAATACTAAAATTTTCTTTTATCTCATAACCATAAATATTGTAGTATTTTTCTTCCTTTTTGTAGAATAATCTGCTTTTATCTTTATAATTATAGCCTGTGCTGCTTTTTATAAAATATAAATTTTCATTTCTTTGAAGTATTATGCCCTGCTGCAGAGAAAGAGCTGTTAAATATTTTTTACTCTGATAATATTTTCGCAAATCTTCTGTACGAGAACTATTAATATAAAGGTTTAATTTTTCATTTTTAAGAAAAAAATCACCATCTTTTAAATAAAGCATGGTAATAATATTATCAAGAGAATTTAATATTTCTTTTTCTGGATAACCTCTATTTTTATTTTCAGAAGGATTATCGATCAGGGGAAGAAAAGCTGCTAAATAGCTATCAGTAAATTTAAAGTCCAGGTATTTTAAAATATCCAAATATTTTGCAGTATTATTGGCATCAGGTAGATTTATCCACTCCAGGTCAATAACAATTCCATCATAATCAATTTCAAGTTTTTCTAAGAAGTTATAGTTATCATCTATAATTTCTCTGTGTTCCTGATATATACTGTTAAACTGATTACTGCCAAAACTATCTAAAAACCAGAGGTAAATTTTTTTATCTCTGGTTTTTAAAGTTTCACAAAAAAACTTTAAATTTTCCTGACTGCTTTTATAATAAAAAGCACTTCCTTTTCTAAATACATATCCTGCTCCTAGGTGAATAATGATTTTATCATATTTATCTATTTTTTCTATTAATTCTAAGGTAGCTTTTTGATCATGACTGCGAAAAATATCGATAATTTTTTTATTATTTGCTATTATTATACCCTTAGCAAAAATATTTACAGATAAATAGCTCCATAAAATTAAAAATATTATGATTATCAAAATTATTTTTTTCATAATGTTCTCCTTTTTATATATTTTGACAGGAAATTATTATTATTTATAGAAGCTGCAATTTCTTGTGATATAACATTATCAGCA
>CAZLIW010000112.1:0-4840 GCA_964559325.1 uncultured Halanaerobium sp.
AATCCTGTTCTTCAAAAGCATCTAAAGTTTTCGTTCCATTGATTAAAGAATTATTTAAATATTTATCATTTTTGGTTTTCATTAAAATCACCTTTCTAAAAATAATTTTATGTATAAAAGTTTTATTCAGATCAATATATATAATTCAAACTAATATTTGTGATTTTTATAATTATATTTTTGTTTGATAATCAATAAATTGATACTTAAAATTATATAATAATTTAGTCAAAAATTCAAATTATGGCTAATTTGAATCTCCAAAACTTATTTTACACTATGTTTTAATAAAGTTTATTAAATTCATGATATTAAGGATTAAATAATCTCCTTCATTAAATCAATGGATTAGTTTGATTTAATGGATTTAATATTTATTAGTAAAAGTTAGACCTATCTTAATAGTAAATACTCTATTTTATTAGCTTAAGCTAATTTTTTTAATATTTAAAAAGGATTTTCTTTAATTAAAGAGAAGTACAAAAATAAGAAATCATTATTTCATTTTATAATTAAAAAATGTTTAAAAATTAAAAACTAATTTCGTTATGATTAAATTTCTTTTACAAAAGGGGTGATAATTATAGAATAGAAATTTTATATTTTATTTTCGGAATCTTAATTTTATTTATAGTTTAATAATTATTTCAAAAATTAAAAATCTAAATCAAATACAAAATAGAGGAAGTGTTTATCAAATGTCAATGCAAGTTATTATAATTGTATTTTATCTTCTAGTTACTGTCGGAATAGGGCTATATGCAAAAACTAAATCAAGTTCTTCCAGTGCTTTTCATGGAGCTGGATTGGGAGTTTTAATGTGTGTTACTGCGGGTACTGGAGAATGGCTGGGAGGGACATCAACATCGGGTGTTTCTGAATATGGATTTACATATGGTCTTTCTGGAGCCTGGTATACGATTGCCAATGGAATTGGAGTTATTATTTTAGCGATATTTTTTGCTAAGCTTTATAGAAGTTTAGATAAAGTAACTGTTCCCGGAATAATAGAAAATTATATAGGAATTGATGCTAGAATTGTATCAAGTATTTTACTTACATTTGTAATGATAGCTGTTGGGGTTGCACAGATAGTTGCAGCTGGTGCATTAGGAGTTAGTGTACTTGGTCTCGATTATACTACTTCAGTACTTGTTTTGGGTACTGCTTTTATTTTATACACATTAGCTGGGGGAATGACTTCGGTTGGATATACAAATTTTATGCATTTGATAACAATGTATGGAGGAGTTATATTGGCCATTGTTTTAATAAGTAAAGATGTTGGAGGAATACCAGGTTTACAGGCTGGATTACCATCTGGACATTTTAATATGCTTAATATAGGTATTCCCAAAGTTTCTTCCTGGATAATTGCATCAATTTTAGGTGCATGTACTGCTCAGGCGGGTATTCAGCCTATATTAGCTGCTAAAGATAAGTTTGTTGCTAAAAAAGCTGCTGTAGTTACTGCTTTAGTGGTTATTCCATTTGGATTTTTAACTGCTTTATTGGGAATGGCAGCCAGGCTTAAATTTCCTGAATTAGCCAATGCTAAATTAGCACTTCCTACTCTTATGATGGAGCTGCATCCAGTAGCAGGAGGTATAGTGCTTGCTTCAATAATGGCAGCAATTTTATCAACAGTTTCTCCAATTATCCTTGCTTCCGGTACAATGATAACAAAAGATATTTATCAAAGAAAATTCAAGCCTGAAGCTACAGATAAAGAAATTTTACTTGTTTCAAGAATAACTACCGGGATATCTGGTGTGATATGTATGGCTATTGCTTTAGTTATGTATGGAAGTTCTACAATTTTAGACATGGTTTATTTTGCTTATACTCTAAGGGGTTCTTTATTTGTTGTATTATTGTTTGGTATATACTGGAAGCATACATCGAAAAAAGGAAGCATTTGGGCAATGGTTTTAACAGCATTTGCTGGATTTTTCTGGGTTTCATATAAATCCATTTTTGGTGAATATCTGTTTCATCCAATGCTAACTGAGACATATGTAGCAGTTATTGTAGCTTTCTTCAGCACAATAATATTTAGCAAATTATTTCCTGATGAAAATTTTAAAACAATTCAGAATTAAGAGGTGAAAATTATATATGATTTTAACAATTAATCCTGGTGCAACTTCTACAAAATGTGCTTTATATAAAATCAAAAATAGTAGTGATATTAAGTTATTTTCAGAAAAAGTTATAGATCATTCTGATGATGATATTATGAAATTTAATAAAGTTGCAGATCAAATTGATTATAGAGAAGAAATTGTGCGTAATTTTATTAAAACTAACATTGGTGAAAATGAGACCATTACTGCTTGTGCTGGAAGAGGCGGTATGCTGACTCCTGTACCAAGTGGTGCAATAAAAGTTAACCATGAATTGGTTGATTTTTGTCTAAATGATCCGGTCTATCATCATGCATCAAACCTGGGAGCTCCTTTAGCCTTTCGGATTGCAAAATCATATGGAGTAGATGCTTTTATTGTAGATCCCGTTGCCGTAGATGAATTCTCTGAAGTGGCTCGTATTTCTGGCTGCAAAGATTTTCCGAGATTCAGTTTTGTTCATGCTTTAAATATTCGAGCTACAGCGAGAAAATTAGCAGAAAAGTTGAATAAAGATTTTAATGAAATAAAATTGGTAGTTGCTCATTTAGGTGGTGGTTTTTCTATTGCTGTAATAAATGAGGGAAAAATTGTTGATAATGATAATCGAATGGAAGGAGCTGCTTTTACTCCTGAAAGGGCTGGAGGAATACCTCCAATTCCATTAGTAGAAGCCTGTTTTTCGGGTAATTATAGTAAAGAAGAAATTTTGAAGATGCTGTATGGCCAGGGAGGAGTCTACAGCTATTTGGAAACAAAAGATATGAGAGAAGTAGTATCAATGGCTGAAGAAAAAAATAAAAATGCCGAACTAATATATAATGCAATGATATATCAGATTGGAAAACAAATATCTGCAATGGCATCGGTTCTTAAATTCAATTTAGATGGAATAATTTTAACAGGTGGAATAGCTCATAGTGATAAAGTAGTTAATGATATAAAAAATAGGGTAAATAAATTAGGTCCCATTTTTGTTTATCCCGGAAGCAATGAAAATGAAGCACTTGCTGCAACAGTATCTCGAGTATTAGACGAAAGAGAAGAATATCTTACTTGGCCAGTTAAAAAATAATTATTATAAAAAGAAGGGAGGAAAAAGATGTCAATAAAAAATTTTGAAGAATTGAAAGATTATGTATCTAAATTAGAGCCTGTAAGAATAGCTGTTGCTGCAGCTGACAGTGAAAATGTGATCCATGGAGTAAAATTGGCCCTCGATTTAAATATAATTAAAGAGCCAATATTAACTGGAGAAAAGGATAAAATAAAATCTTTGGTTAATAAATATGACTTACATATAAAAGAAAAAGATATTCTTCAAGCAGATAATGATAAGGATGCAGCTGTTCTTGCTGTTAAGGCAGTTAATGATGGGAAGGCTGAGATATTAGCAAAAGGAGTTTTAGAAACTGTTTATTATTTAAAGGCTATTTTTGACAAAGAAAATGGAATAAGAAAATCAAAAATATTAAATAATTTAACATTATTTGAAATGGATAGTTATCATAAATTAATTGCAATTAGTGACAACGCAATTATTCCTGATCCCACTTTGGAAGAAAAAGTGGAAATTGTTACAAATACTTTGCCACTTTGGAAAGCTTTAAAAATAGAAAATCCTAAAGTTGCAGTGTTGGCAGCTGTAGAAGTAGTGAATTCAAAAATGCAGTCAACAATTGATGCCAGTTGTCTTCGGACTATGTCAAATAGAAATCAAATAAAAAGCTTTATAATTGATGGGCCGTTAGCATATGATGTAGCAATAAATAAAAAAGCTGCTGAATCAAAAGGATTGATAGGATCTGAAGTAGCTGGAGATCCTGACTTATTGCTTATGCCAAATTTAGAATCAGCAAATATCTTAGGTAAAAGTTATAAATATCATGGGAATGCTAAATCAGGAGGTATGGTTTTTGGTGCAAAAGTTCCAGTAGCGCTGAATTCGCGTTCTGATTCAGCAGAAAGAAGATTGCTGGCAATAATAATTGCTAGAGCTGTAGCAAGTAAAATTTAATGTTTAATATAATTAAAACAATTTAAAAAGGAAGGATTGATTAAAAATGGCTCAAGTCTTGATAGATAATGACTTGTGTAAAAAATGCGGTATTTGTTTTAATGTTTGTCCTAAAAATGTCTATTCATTTAATGAATTGGATGGACCTAAAGCTGAAAGACCTGAAGATTGTATTGAGTGTGATATTTGTGTAAAAATGTGTCCGGATTTTGCTATAAAAATAAAAGGTGAAAAGGAGGATTCCAAATGAGCAGAGAAAAAAAAGAAAGACTGTTTTTAGAGGGTAACATTGCAGCTGGAAAAGGAGCAATTGCAGCTGGAGCGGAAATATTTGCGGGATATCCGATTACTCCTTCATCAGAAATTGCCCAACATGCATCTATAAACTTACCAAAGGTTGATGGAAAATACATACAAATGGAAGATGAAATTGGAAGTATTGCAGCTGTTATTGGTGCAAGTATGGCTGGTAAAAAAAGTTATACTGCAACCAGTGGGCCGGGTATTTCTTTAATGAATGAAAATATTGGTCTTGGATGTATGGTCGAAGCTCCATGTGTAATTATTAATGTTCAAAGAGTTGGTCCCAGCACAGGTCTAGCAACAAAACCTGCTCAAGGAGATCTAATGCAGGCAAAATGGGGAACACATGGGGATCATTCTATTATTGCTTTATCTCCTTCTTCTGTTCAGGAAT
>CAZLIW010000112.1:4850-6593 GCA_964559325.1 uncultured Halanaerobium sp.
AACTGTAAAAGCTTTCAATTTTGCTGAACACTATCGTACACCTGTATTTGTTCTTATGGATGGATTAATTGGAAAAATGAGGGAAACAATTGTTATACCAAATGATGATGAAATAGAAATAGAAAATAGAAAGTTAGACGATGGGCCACCTGAAGAATATAAACCATATCAATTTGATGATGATTTAATTCCTTCATTTGCACCTTATGGTGGTGAAAGAATTAGTAAGGCTAATGGTTCTGGCCATGGATTAGATGGTTATCCTGATAATGATCCGGAAAATTATGATGTACTTGTAAAACGCTTAATTAATAAAATTGAAAATGATAAAGAAGATATTTGTTTATATGATGAATATTATTTAGAAGATGCAGAAATACTGCTAATTTCTTATGGCTGTTCTGCTCGTTCGTCTATAGCAGCGGTTGAAAAAGTTAGAGCGGAGGGAGTAAAAGCTGGTTTATTAAAGCTTAAAACTTTATGGCCTTTTCCAGAACATTTAATTAAAGAATATAGCAAAAACATGAAAAAAATTATTGTTCCAGAACTAAATATGGGACAATTAAAAGCGGAAATACAAAAACATATTAAAAATATTCCAGTGGTAGGAGTTAATCATGTTAATGGTGTAACTATAAAGCCAATGGAAATAGTTAATGAAATTAAAATGGAGGTAGAAAAATAATGGAGTATACCGGAGAAAAATTTTTAAAAAAAGAAGCGCTTCCACTTTTTTGGTGCTCTGGTTGTGGTAATGGGATTTTACTTGGAGCAATTTTTAGAGCTATGGAACAACAAAATTTAACCAGAGAAAACACAGTAGTTGTTACCGGAATAGGCTGCTGGGGAAAAGCTGATGATTATTTTACTACCAATTCATTTCACGGGACACATGGTAGAGCAATAGCAGTTGCAACAGGGGTAAAACTTGCTAATCCAGATTTAAATGTAATTGCTTTAGTTGGTGATGGTGATGGTATTACAATTGGAGGTAATCATTTAATTCATGCTGCTAGGAGAAATATAGATATTACAGTTATTATGTCCAATAATTTTAATTATGGTATGACAGGAGGACAATATTCTGGTACTACACCTTGTGATAAAATAACTTCAACTTCCAGATATGGCCATATAGAAGAACAGTTTGATGTTTCTCAGATGGTAAAAACTGCTGGTGCTGCTTATGTTGCTAGAGAAACAGTTGGAAGCCCTGATAAATTACAGCTATATATAAGCGATGCTTTAAAAAGAAAAAATGGTTTCCGTTTTATAGAAGCATTAAATGTTTGTCCTACTCATTTTGGCAAAAATAATAAAAAAGGTTCACCAGCAGAAATGATAGAAGGCTTAAAGAAAAACAGTTTAAACATAAAGGCTGCTAAAAAAATGGAAAAAGAAAAAATTGAAGGGAAGTTTATTACAGGAGTATTGGTAGATAATAAAGTTGATGGCTATATTAAGCGTTATACTGATGTTCAACATAAAGCCAAAAACATTACGTAAGGAGTAAATAAAATGGATAAAAAAAACTATGAAATCATTTTAAGCGGAGTTGGTGGACAGGGTTTAATTTCTAGTGGAGAAATATTAGGAAATGCTGCGAGCAATTATGAGAATAAGTTTGCTACTATGACAACTAGTTATGGTGTATCTGCTAGAGGAGGAGTTTCAAAATCTGATCTTTTAATTAGTGATAATTTTGTTCCCTTTTTTGAAGCATTGGATCCTGATTTGATTTTA
>CAZLIW010000113.1:0-6552 GCA_964559325.1 uncultured Halanaerobium sp.
GATGCTTTTAAAGAAACATTTGGAAAGATGTTTGACAAATCTGTTACAGCAGATGAAACTGGTATTTCTTCATTTCAGGCACTTGCAACTGCTATAGCCGCCCAGGTTGGGACCGGTAATTTAGTTGGAGTTTCAACTGCAATAGCAGCCGGGGGACCTGGTGCAATATTCTGGATGTGGATCAGTGGTGTCTTTGGTATGGGTACAATTTTTGCAGAAGCGGTTTTAGGACAGGAATACAAAGAAGAAGTTGGTGGTGAGATGACAGGAGGACCGGCTTTTTACATAAGAAATGGTTTGGGAAGTAAGTCTCTGGCCGGACTTTTTGCTGTCTCAATTGTTCTGGCTCTTGGAATAGTCGGCAACATGGTTCAATCCAATTCAATAGCAACAGCCGTTTCAGAAGCATTTGGTATATCCACCTTTATTGTTGGTGCTGCTGTAGCACTACTTGTTGGTCTGGTTGTAATAGGAGGTCTGCAGAGGATAGCAAATATTACAGAAATGGTTGTTCCATTTATGGCTGTAATGTATTTTCTGGCAAGTCTTGTTGTAATAATTATTAATTTTGAGAGCATTATTCCATCATTAAAAATGATATTTTATGGTGCATTTAATCCAACTGCTGCTACAGGTGGAGTGATCGGTGTATCAATGAAACAGGCATTTCGCTATGGTATTGCCAGAGGTTTATTTTCCAATGAAGCAGGTATGGGTTCTACACCTCATGCACATGCTGTAGCTAAAGTGAACCATCCCGCTCAGCAGGGACTTGTAGCTATCTTTGGAGTCTTTTTTGATACTTTTGTTGTGTGTACAATGACAGCCCTGGTTATAATCACAAGTGGTGTTTTTAAATCTGAAGCACTCCGCGGAGCAGCAATGACTCAGGCCGGTTTTGCTCAATCACTGGGTGGACTGGGAGAAAAATTTGTTGCAGTAGGACTTTTCTTTTTTGCATTTACAACAATTATCAGCTGGTATTATTTTGGTGAGGTAAATATAAAATATCTGTTTGGAAAATCCAGGATCAGAATTTACCGCTGGGTTGTAGTAATCTGTATCATACTGGGTGCTACAATGAAGGTTCCTGTTATCTGGGAAATGGCAGATACATTTAATGGTATTATGGTAATTCCTAATGTCATTGCCCTGCTGGGTATGGTATCACTGGTTAGTAAGGTATATGATGATTATGAAAATCAATTTCTAAAGAATAAAGATTCTGAGTATGAGAACACTGATATGCCGAGCAAAAAGGCAAATTAATATCTGATTTAAATTTGGAATGCAGAAAAATGAAATATATTTGAAACTTAATTAAGATTCATATGTTAAAAATTTCAATGATGCTAAATTTCTTTACTTGGCGTCCATTAATAAAAATGGGGAAATTTATTCATGTGAATACTTGCACATAATAAAAAAATATTGTATAATAATATAAAATATATCTAAATAGTTGGGATTTATATACCTGACTTTGAGGATTATAAAAGTATTGTTTTTCCTCAGTTTAAAGGAGAACCTGAGAATAAGGGAAATGAATAGAAATGGCTAAATCCCTGTCTTTACTGTGGCAGGGATTTAGCATTTATTTGAAAAATTATTTTGTTTTTAAATCTGTCTGCAAAATATGTAGGCATTTTCGGGGGAATTAAATTATGATTAAAAGAATTGGGGTTGTTGGGATTGTTGTAGAAGACAGAAAAGAGATCAGTGATAGATTAAATAAAATTTTGAGCAGTTATGGTGATATTATAATAGGAAGAATGGGAATACCGTCAAAAGAATATGGTTTATCAATAATATCATTAATTGTTGAAGGAACTTCAGATGACATTGGTGCAATGACAGGAAAGCTGGGCAGCCTTGAAGGAGTAAATTTAAAGTCAGCACTTACATCAGTAAAAATTAAGAATAAAAATAATTCTGATTAAACAGGAGAGAACTAAATATGAATTCAACTTCTAAAGGAGAAAGGCCTCATATAGCTGTATTTGGTCGGAGAAATGTTGGTAAATCTACTTTTATTAATAAATTAACAAATCAGAATCTATCACTTGTGTCAGATCAGCCAGGAACAACAACAGATCCGGTATATAAAGCTATGGAACTTCATCCTGTGGGCCCTGCTATTATAATAGATACAGCGGGTATAGATGATACAGGTGAGCTTGGCAAAAAAAGAATAGAAAAAACCCGGGAAGTTCTGCGCAGAACTGATGCAGCAGTACTTGTAATTTCTGCTGTGGATGGTGCTGGAGATTATGAGAATAATCTTATTAATGAATTCAACAAAAGAGATATTCCATTTATTGTAGCTGTAAATAAAACAGATCTGGCAGATAATATAACTGAGAATAAAGCAGCAGGAGATAGCATTTTAAAAAATGAAAAATTGATAGAAAAAAAATCAACAAAAAAATTTCTACAGAACTGTAAGACAGATTATGTGTTTATTAGTGCAGAAAAAGGTGAAAATATTGATAAAGCAAGAGGTCTAATTGCAGATAAATTACCTGATGAAGATATGAGCCAAAATACTATTATAGGAGATCTAATTGATCCAGGAGATCTTGTGGTTTTAGTTACTCCTATTGACAGTGCTGCACCGAAAGGAAGGCTTATACTGCCACAGGTTCAGACTATTAGAGATATAATTGATCACAATGGAGCAGCAGTAGTAAGTAAAAAAGAAAAAATCAGTTCGGAAATAGATAAGCTCAAACAGAAGCCCAAAATAGTGGTGACAGATTCCCAGGCGTTTGGTGTGGTTTCTAAATATGTGCCCGATGATATCCTTTTAACAGGATTTTCTGTTCTTTTTGCTAGATATAAAGGAGATCTCGATATTTTTGTTCGTGGAGCAAAAGCCATGTCAGAACTGCAGGCAGGAGATAAAGTTTTGATTGCAGAAGCCTGTACTCACCGCAGACAGCATGATGATATTGGAACAGTAAAGATTCCTAACTGGATTCACAAAAAAATATCATCTGATATTAAGTTTGATCATACTGCTGGAAGAGATTTTCCTGTCAATTTAGATCAATATAAATTGATACTCCACTGTGGAGGATGTATGTTAAATAGAAAAGAAGTTATGAGCAGAATTACAGAAACAGAAGAGGCAGGAATACCTGTTATAAATTACGGTATGGGAATTGCCTGGCTGCATGGTATACTCGATAGAGCATTAGAACCGTTTCCATCTGCATTAAAGCTGTGGAATGATTCCAGAAAAAAGTGAATTTATTTATAACAACTATCATTTAGAGGTGGCTAATTTGAAAGTAAATGAAATAAAGGAAATAGTGGATAAAGCATATAAAACTGCACAGCTTTCTAAAGATGAAATAATATTTTTGCTTACAAAAAAATATTCTAGTTTAAATTATTTAATTGAACAGGCTGATCAGAAAAGGCAGAAAATATTTTCTGATAAAATACACCTAAGGGCTATTATAGAAATTTCCAGTATCTGCAGGCAAAACTGCTATTATTGTGGACTGCGTAAAGATAACACAAATTTAGAGAGATATCAGCTTACTCCTGCTTTGATTATTAATACTGCACTTAAAGCTGCCGATCTGGGTTACAAAACTGTTGTACTTCAGTCAGGTGAAGATCAGTATCCTGCAGAAGATATAGCAGCTGTAATTGAAGAAATAAAAAATAAGGCAGATATTGCTGTTACTTTAAGTTTGGGGGAAAGAAGTTTTGAAGATTATTTACTCTGGAAAAATGCTGGAGCAGATAGGTATCTTTTAAAACATGAAACTGCAGACAGAAGGCTTTATAAAAAATATCATCCAGGAATGAGTTTTGAAAATAGAATTAACTGTCTTAAGTATTTAAAAAATATAGGTTATCAAATTGGAAGTGGAGTTATAGTTGATCTTCCCGGACAGACAGCAAAAATTCTGGCTGCTGATTTGCTTTTGTGTCAGGATTTGGATCTGGATATGATGGGGTCTGGACCTTTTATACCACATAATGAGACTCCACTTAAAGACAAGAAAGCAGGAAGTGTTGAAATGACCTTAAAAGTAACCGCTCTGAGCAGACTTCTTATGCCGGAGGTTCATATTCCTGCAACTACAGCTCTGGGAACAATTGACCCTGAGGGAAGAAAAAAAGCTCTTAAGGCCGGTGCAAATGTTGTGATGCCAAATGTAACTGATTCTATTTATAGAAACAAATATCAGATTTATCCGGAGAAGATTTGTATAAGTGAAGATGCAGAAGAGACCTGCCGCCGTATAGAGGCAGTTATAAAGTCAATGGATCGTACTATAGCAAAAGACAAAGGAGACAGCTTAAAGATATAATATTTAGATCTATATTTGTTTAAAAATAAAACTATACTTATTTTTCTCTATCGTGATCGGTACAGTCAAGAGCTTTATTTGTTGCAGCAAAATATTCTTCTTCTGGAAGAAAAATGTTTTCTTTTCCAACTTTTTTAGCAAGTCCGAGGTTGCGTAATATATTTAAAATTCTCTTATTGACACCTGTCAGCATGATTTTTCCTCCACTTTCCTGAACTCTATCAATGAATTCTTCCAGAACTCCAATAATTGTAATATCAATCCTACGCACATTGCGCAGGCGAATTATATAATCTGTGTCTTGTTCGAAAAAATTATTAAGCTGTCGTTTAAGATCATCAGCAGCACTGAAGTGTACTGTTCCCTTTAAATCTACAACCCGAGCCTTTTGAGCAGTAATATTATATTCATCTGTATTATTATGGTCAATGTTATGCAGGTGATATCCTTTATCATCCTCTTTTTTTTCGTAATACAGCATGTCTATATCCGCTTTTTTGGATATCTGAAGAACAACAACAAGAGAAACCATTACACCAAAGTAGATAGCCTGATCAAGGTTGGGAAGTATAACAGCAGCAATAAATGTGGACCAGAAAATTATGGCATCTCCTTTTGTTGTTTTCATATTTTTTATAACAGCTTTAAAATCAACTATTCCCACTGCTGCAGCAATAACAAGACCTGCCAGTGCTGAGACAGGAATATATGCAATCAGCGGTCTAAAAAACAGTACAAATATTATTATGGAAAGGGCACAGAAAAATTGCGAGGTTTTGTGTCTGGCCCCGGCACTTAAATTGGCAAAAGTATTGGAAAATGATGCAGAAATAGCAAAACCACTGAAAAATGAAATCACCATATTTGATATACCCTGACTGCGAAATTCTCTATCAAAGTCAGGCTTTTCTTCTTTTTTTAAAGAAATAGCCTGCAGAACAGCCATTGTCTGTATTAGGCCCAGCAGAGCAATAGAAAATGCCTTAGAATAAATTTGTCCAATTAAATGCCAGTCAAAAGTTACCAGATTAAAGTCAATAATTTTCCCGGGAATTTCTCCAACCAGAGGAATAAAACTGTTGAGACCTGAAACTGCTGTAAAAAGAGTCATAATTATAATAGTTAGAAGATATTCTGGCATTTTTCTATTTATAAGAGGCAGTGTGTAGATTAAAATTAAAGTTGCAGCCCCAACCAGCAGATTGATAAGATTTATTTGTGAGATATTAGTTATAAAAGACCATCCTTTTGTCAGCACATTGGAACCTGAAACAGCAACTCCCGTAAAGTTTTCTATTTGCGAAAAAAATATTAAAACTGCGGCACCGTGTGAAAGTGCGACTATAACAGGATGAGAAACATATTTTATTAATTCACTCAAATTGAAACTAACCAATAAAAACTGGAAAAGTCCGATTAAAAAAGTTGTTAAAAATATGATTTCTAAGTAGTTTTCTCCCTGAAAATTGTGCAGACTGCTGTAGAGTGCAACAGCCAGCATATTTGTTGGGCCAACAATAATATATGAAGAACGATTGAAGAGCGAAGCTGTGAGCATTGAAAAAATTGAAGCATAAATTCCATAGATGGGGTTGATGCCTAAAATTAAGGCATATGCCATATTCTGGGGAAGGGCAATAGTAGCAGTTGTTAAACCACTTACTATATCGGGCCTCATATGTTTGAATTTATTTTTCAGATTTTTCATATTGACACCTCTATTTACACAGCTAAATCAAATTTAAAATGAACCTTTTCTTCTTTATAGTTTAACAGCCTTAATTATAAGAATCAACATATTAGTAGAAAAAATAAGATAAATTTGTTAAAATATATTCAAGGAAAATGAGGTGATGTAATTGTGCCAGATAAAAAATTAATTAGGAGAAGATTCTCCTTGAATCTTATTATGATTTAATAGGAGAAGTCCGTTTGGACTGTGTAAGATCTTATAGAGGAGATGATATATAATGAAAGCAGAAATTTACCATCTTTATCACAGCTCAGCAGTGGTAAAATTACAAAATGATCTGTTTATTTTTGATTATTATAAAGATGATTTAAAAGGAGAAAAGCTTGATCTTAAAGATGGAGTAATAACTAAAGAAGAAATAGCTGAAGCACTGCATATAGAAATAACTAATTTAAAAGAAAGTAAAGATGATATGAAAAAAGCAATAAACAATTTAAGTGATTTTGATATGGAAAAACAAATTAAGTA
>CAZLIW010000114.1:0-6515 GCA_964559325.1 uncultured Halanaerobium sp.
GGTATTATAAATAATGTAAGGAAAGTAGCAAAGGCAAGTCCACTTATTACAACTACAGCAATCGGCTGTGAGAGTTCTCCTCCTTCTCCTGCTCCAAGTGCAAGTGGTATAAGACCAAGTATTGTTGTTAGTGCTGTCATCATAATAGGACGCAGTCTTACAGCACCACCTTCTATAATAGCTTCAATTTTTTCTTTTCCTTCTCTGCGCAGGTGATTAATATAATCCACCATTACAATTGCGTTATTTACAACAATTCCGGCCAGAGTAATTAAACCGATCAGAGCCGGCACAGAAATAGTGCTGTCTGTAATGCAGAGTCCAAAAATTACACCTATTACTGCCAGAGGAACTGTAAACATAATGATTAATGGATGAATTAAAGACTCAAACTGAGAGGCCATTACCATATATACAAGTACTATAGCCAGCAAAAATGCAAAACCAAGACTTCTAAATGAACTCTGCTGATCTTCGAACTGGCCTTCATAACTAAATTCATATCCATCGGGAAGATCAATATTTTCGGCTAATCTGGTCTGTATTCTACTTACTGCTGTACCAAGATCAATATTGTACAGATTTGCAGTTATTTCTGAATATCGCTCCTGATCTATGCGCAGAATTTCGCCAGGACCTTTTTCTATATTTAAATCTGCAAAACGGCTCAGCTGTACCTGATTACCGGCCCTGCTGACAATTTTGAGAGACGACAGCTTATTTATAGAATCAATATCACTTTCTTTTAGCTGAACTCTGATATCAAATTCATCACCTGCAACTTCATAGCGGGTAGATACAGTTCCACTCACTGCTGTCCTGATTGTATCTGCTACCTGACGAGCAGTCAATCCAAATTGGCTTGCCATTGATCTATCTATCTGAATTTGAAGTTCTGGTCTTCCTTCCTGAAAGCTATCCTCAATTTCTCTTAAACCTTCAATATTTTGCATCTCATTAACAGCCATATTTGTATATTCTTCTAAAATAGCAAGTTCATTACCTTTTAGCTTAATATTAATTGGTTTACCATCACCACCACCAGGACCCGTCTGAGTAGTAATTTCGAACTCAACATCCGGTAGTTTTAATTTCTGCCTGACTTCTTCCATTATTTCTTCACTGCGTCTTTCTCGTTCACTTAAATTAATTAGTTTAACAAATATACTTCCAGCTTCACTGCTTGTTGAACTGCCCATCATATCAACAGAACCAACACTGGTAAAAATAGTTTCTACTTCAGGTATTTGAGAAACGGTATTTTCAACATACTTTGCAACCTGATCTGATTCTGATATAACAGTTGCAATCGGCAGATTATAGTTTATTGAAAACATACCCTGATCTGATTCTGGTAAAAACTCTGTTCCTAAGGTAGGAGCAAGTGCAATACTGCCTGCAAGAAGAACTACAAGCAGAACTACAACAATCCAGCGGTGTTTTAAGGCTGAAGTCAGTAGATACCGGTATTTTTTTGTAATAAACCCCTCTCTGCTTTCTCTGGCAAGATCTTTCTGTGATACTTTAAGAGTTCGAGCAGACAGCATTGGAATTAAGGTTAATGCAACCATAAGTGAAGCAAAAAGTGAAAAACTAACTGTCATTGCTAATTCTTTAAATAATCTTGCTGCCAGACCTTCAACAAAAAACACCGGCATAAATACTATTATTGTAGTAAAAGTCGAAGCTGTAATAGCCATTCCCACTTCCGAGCTTCCTTCACGTGCAGCTTCAACTCTTCCTATACCCATACTTCTGTATCTATAGATATTTTCTAAAACAACAATTGCATTATCAACCAGCATCCCGACTCCCAGGGCCAGACCACCAAGTGAAATTATATTTAAATTAAGTCCGGCAAAGTACATAAGCATAAATGTCGCAATAATAGAAACAGGAATAGCAGTCCCAATAATGATAGTACTCCTTATATTTCGCAAAAAGATAAAAAGTATCAGCACAGCTAGAAGTCCACCAATTACAGCATTCTGTTTTACATTATCAATTGCATCCTGAATAAATTCTGATTGATCCATTGCCGAAATTATCTTAAGTTTTCCCTGATATTCCTGCTGAATCTGTTCTATCTCATCTTTTACTATATTTGCCACTTTGACTGTATTGGCATCTGTCTGTTTCTGTATACTCAATCCAACACTGGGGCTGTCATTAACACGAGCAATTGTATTAATCTCTGCATAAGTATCTCTTATCTGACCCAGATCAGAAATTTTCACCATACCACCTGTGCCTACTGGTACAAGTATGTTTCTAATATCTTCTACAGTTTTAAATTTTCCCATAGTCCGCACAAGCAGATTTCTGTTACCTCTGACAACTTCACCGGCAGAAACATTTACATTTTCCTGGGCCAGCACCCCACTAACAGTAGAAAAATCAATTCCATAATTACTTAACTTATCTCTTTCAAGAGAAATCAAAATTTCTCTATCCAGTCCACCTTCAACATTAACCTGGGCCACACCGGGCAGACGTTCAATTCTGGGTGCTACATTATCTTCAACTTCTGTTTTTAAAGAAGCCAGATCATCACCATTACTGATACCATAGATTAAAATAGGAAACATGGCTGGATCAAATTTAAAAATAAGTGGTCGATCTGCATCATCAGGCAAAAAACTGCGTATCAAATCAATTTTTTCTCTGAGATCCAGTACGGCAAAATCCATATCAGTCCCCCAGTTGAACTCAACAACAATAGTAGACTGACCTGCGTCAGAGGTTGAACTTATGGACTTAACTCCAGTAACAGTTGCAACAGAGCTTTCCACAGGTTTTGTAATCAAAGTTTCTATTTCTTCAGGACCAACTCCAGAATAAGTAGTCACAATTGCTGCTCCAGGAAAAGTAATATCTGGATATAAATCTACATTTAATCTTGTAAAAGAAATAATACCTATAAGTACCACAAGTAATACTATCATGGTAGTCGTTATTCTGCGGTTAATGGAAAAATCCGAGATTTTCATCTGCTGATCACCTCAACTTCTACCCCTGAGTCTATTCTATTTTGTCCTCTAATAATTACTGTATCTCCATCTTTTATACCTGCTAAAATTTCTACTCTTTCATCATTGGCAATTCCTATAGCAATTTCCTGTTTAATGGCTTTATTCTTTTTTACCAAATAAACATATGGTTTATCAGAATCAATATCCACTACAGATTCAACAGGAATTGTAACTGCATTTTCTGCCAGCTCTCTTGTAAAAACTGCATCTGCAAACATACCGGCTTTAATTCTATTATCAGTATTTTCTAATTCTATTTTTACCGGATAATTTTTGCTCTGTGGATCTGCTGCCGGACTAATATTTGTTACAGTTCCTTCTCTGCTTTCACCACGCATTATTTCCAGGTTAACTTCTACCTTATCTCCTTTTTCTATTCGAGAAACCGAAGCAGCTGTAAGATTAACTTCAAGATAAACCTGATTTATATTAATTACAGAAGCTACAGGCTGGCCTGTTGAAATTAATTCTCCTTCTTCCGTATTTACCACAGATATAATTCCATCAATAGGACTTTTTATTTCTGAATTTTTTAAATTTAATTTTGTCTGTTCTAAAGAAGCTTCTGCCTGTTTAACCTGGGCCATGCTTGAATCTACCTGTTCCTGTCTTGCACCTTTTTTAACCTGTTCTAAATTTGCCTCTGCAACATTTAAACCGGCTTCAGCAGATTTAACCTGATTTCTTGCAGCTTCAAGCTGCTGTTTAAGGTGAACTGGATTATCAAAAGTTTCTTTTGTCAACTGATAACTCTGTTCTGCAGTATTATATCCTATTTTAGCCTGCTCAACTGCAATTTTTGCTGTATTTAAAGTTGACTTTGCATTTTTATATTGATTTTCCGCAGCATCAAACTGTTTTTCTGTAACAACTTTTTCTTCATAAAGATACTGCATCCTTTCAAATTCTTTTTCAGCCTGTTCAAAATTAAACTGAGCCTGTTCATAACTTTCTTTAGCACTTTCTAACTGCTGTCCGGCATTAGCAAGCTGACTTTCTGCAGATGTTAACTGCTGTTTTAATGAAATTTTATCATTATATAATTCTTCTACAAGAATTAAATTATTCTTTGCTCCTTCAAGTGAGCTAAGCGCCTGCTGATAGGAAGCTTCTGCTCTTTTAAGTTCTTCTTCAGTTGCACCATTTTTAAGCTGCCTATAGTTGGCTCTGGCCATATCCAGAGATGCCTCTGCCTGCTTTAATTGAATTAAAAGTTTTTCTTTATCAATTACTAAAAGAACATCATCTTTTTTAACTGAACTACCTATATCAATTTTTATTTCCTCAACTATGCCACTTATTTCTGCAGGAATATTTACCTCTTTAAATGGGGTTATACTGCCTGTTATTCTCTCAGTAAGAGAAATATTTTTGATTTCCGGCCTGACAACTTCAACCGGAACTGCTGCATTAACTGTAACTGTAAAAAGCATAATAATAAAAAATATTGAAATAATTTCTCTCATCATCTTAAATCACTTCCTCAAAATATTCGCTTATTTGCCCTGTTTTATATAAAACCCTGAACAAATCAATTTCATATTTATATTTTGCCTGTAAAAGAGAAATTTGTGCCTGTCTATATCTAGTTTGAGCATTAATAACATCAATATTTGTTCCTACTCCAGCTCTATAACTTTTATTTGCAAGTTCAAGATTTTCTTCTGCATTTTCCAAAGAAAGTCTTTCTAATTCTATCATCTCTTCAGCTTCCTGAACTGCTAACACAGTATCTTCAATATCTACCTTTATGGAATCTATCAGATCTAATCTGGAATCCTCTATTTTCTCCAGTTCCAAATCATGTTTTTCTTCTTTAATTGAAGATTTGCCTCCATCATATAAAGGTATAGTTCCCCTAATACTAACACTCCAGCTTCCTTCACTCATATCCAGTTCTTCTCCCTGCCAGCTATAGCTGCCATTTAAACTTAAAGAAGGTCGATAAGGATTTCCTTCCAGTTCTTTTTGTTTGTCTGTCAGCAGTTTATTTAACCGCAAAGAATTAATTTCACTTCTATTATTAAGGGCGTTTTCTAAAAGAATTTCTTTATCCAGCTCTTGATTAGGAATTTTTTCCGGCTTTAAGAGAAAAAATTCACTATCAACCTGTCCTAATAATTGAGACAATCTTTTTTTAGCTATCTGCAGCTGATTTCGCGCAGCAGTAAACTCTTCTTCTGCTTTTCTCTTTTCTATTCTTGTCTGCAGCAAATCCTGTCTTAGTGAAATTCCAGCTTCATAATTAACTTCTACAATCCGTAAATGTTCATTTACAACTTCCAAAGCATTTTCTCTAATACTTACCATTCCATCTGCCTGAAGAACACCATAATAACCCTGAACAATATTGAATATCATATCCTCGGCAGTTTTTTCAAAATTTATTCTGCTCAGCTCAACTCCATATACAGCCATTTCTTTAGCTAATTTTACTCTCCCCCCCAAATAAAGAGGCTGATTTAAAGAAACAGATGTACTGTAATTATCATCTGGACCTTCTCCCATTACAGGCACAATAGTTGTTGGTGAAACAATTTCAAAAGATGATATTTGTGGTTGCCCATCTTCCATTTTTGTATAAGAACCCTGCAGATCAACTGTTGGCATATATTCTTTAGCTGTTAAATCTAATTCTTTCTCTGCCTGCAAAATATCGCGTCTACTGTTCTGCAGCTGTCTATTATTCTCTAACCCAATTCTAACCGCTTCAGATATATCAAGTTCATTTTGGCCAAATACAGAAAAAGAAAAATTAAAAATCAAAACTGCTGCAGCTAAGATAATAACTGTTAGTCGCCTCATATCAATCATTTTTCTCCCTCCTTTTTATTCCATTCATTATAAAATTGTATACAAAATCTATCTGTTCATCCATAGTTTTTATCTGATCAAACAGCCATTCTGCAGGTGATGTAAAAATCACTGACAGTATAACAACCGCTGTATTGCGGGAATTATCTGTTACAATAAGCTGTTCTTTAATACCCTGCTTAATAATTTTTTCTATTTCCAGAACAGCCTCTCTCTGTTTTTGTTCTGCTTTTTTCTGAAAATCATCACTAACTAAATATCTGTTATTCCTAATTATTTTTGCCAGCTTAATATTTTCATTGAGAACTTTAATACTAAAAGAAATTACTTCCAGCAGTTTACCATCGGCATTTAAATCTTTATTATATATCTTTTTATAATTATCCTGAAAATAGTCCAGACCGGTAAGAACAATTTCCCTAAATAAATCTTCTTTACTGTCAAAATGCCAGTACAGTGTTCCCTTACTTACATCAGCTTCTTCTGCAATCACTGCCATAGAAGTTGTATGATAATTATTATCTGAAAACATATTTAAAGCTGCTTTAATTATTTTCTCTTTGGTGCTGATGGACATGGCTTTCTCCTCCTCGACTAACCAGTCAGTATGGAGTAATTATACGTGATATAGAAAAAACTGTCAAGTCAATTTATATCATTTTATATGAA
>CAZLIW010000115.1:0-6469 GCA_964559325.1 uncultured Halanaerobium sp.
AATGTATAAAAAATTTTTATATCCATGTTTAATTTAGAGGCAAAAGTTAAAATTTAAAAAATAGATAATACTGACGGACTGCGGGAAGGAGAGTGATTTAACATAAAAATAATCCTTATTCATGGATATAACAAAAACAAAAATGATATGGTGGTTTTGAAAAACAATCTGGAAAACCTTAACTATCAGGTTTATCTGGCTGATCTTCCCCTGACATTTAAATCGCTGGAAAAATCTGTTGAGATTTTAAAACATCAGGCTGCTGATCTATTAAGAAGATTTGATAATGAAGATAAAATCAACCTTGTGGCCCACAGTACTGGTGGATTGGTTGTCAGAAGATTAATAAAGGAGGGAGATCTAAATCATAGAATTAACCGCTGTGTACTTATTGCTTCCCCCAATAAAGGTAGTTTGCTTTCACAGATGTCTGCCAAATTACCTTTTTTTAATAAAATATTTAAAACAGCTGATTCTATAAGGCCGATAAATGTTAAAGAGATGGATTTAGCATCCAGTGGTGAGATAGAGATAGGTGCAGCAGCAGGTGTAAGGAGCAATTTAATACTGGGTAAATTTCTCAACAGCAAAAATGACGGCAGAATTAAGGTTGATTCTGTTAAATATAAAGGATTAAAGGATTTTGTTGAACTTCCCTACGGCCACAAAGAAATTCATTACAAAAAAGAGACAGCAGAATTAATCGATAATTTTTTAAAAACCGGAAAATTCAAAGTTTAACACTTTCTGTACGTCAGCCTGATCTCTGCTGAGAGTACAAAACAGAGCATAAAAGATGGTGTCAAATAAAATATGGTATACTGGAGGCAGTACTATGAAATTAATAAAAAACATGGAGGAGATTTTAAATAATCTGATGTTCAGCATCAGGAGGTTTCCACTGGTGGTTTTATCTTCTTCTCTAACAACATTAATTTTAATTTTTATAGTTAACAATGATGCAGTGCTGGCTGACAGCACTCTGGATATTCTAAAAAAGACAGCGATGACAGCTGCTCTGGGATTTCCTCTATTTCTGATCATTAAGCTGGTTTTTGAACGTTTTGAAGGTTTTAAAAAGGAATACAGATATTTAAGTTATTTTACAGTTATTATATTTCTGATTACTTACTATTTTCTTTTTATTGAAGATTTTAGAACTGTATCGATGAGCCGCTTTACCGTACTTAATATTTCTTTTTATCTTATAGTTTTACTCGTTCATTATTTTTATAAAAGGGATAAATTTGAGCTCTATACAGCAGAAATTTTAAGCAGATTTTTTGTTTCTGCAGTTTATGCTGCAGTCCTATTTGTTGGGCTTACAGCCATACTGTTTACCGTTGATAAATTGTTCGAACTTTCTTTGGCCGGAGAGGTATATATAACAGCCTGGCTTACAGCTGCCGGTATTTTTGCTCCAATTCATCTTCTGGCCGGTCTGCCGAAATTTGAAGATGAATTTACTGCAGAAGATTTTTCTTCTTTTCTGCGAGTACTTCTGTTTTACATAGTTATGCCTCTTATTGCCGTTTATACAATAATACTTTATCTCTATTTTGTAAAAATAATGCTGGCAGGAGAATGGCCTCAGAATCTATTGGGACATCTTGTTCTCTGGTACTCTCTTATTACATTGGCGGTTATATTTTTAATTAAACCCTTTCAGAAAAGCAGCCGCTGGGCAAGAACTTTTATTTTCTGGCTGCCAAAAGTTATTATACTGCCTTTGATTATGATGTTTTCAGCTTTGTGGATCCGCATAAGTGAATATGGAATTACTGAGAACAGATATTATGTCGCTCTGGCAGGCTGCTGGGTTTTTGCTGTAATGCTCTACTACAGTTTCAGCCGAGAAAAAAGAAATACTCTTCTGATTCTTTCACTTGCTGTTATTACTCTGCTTTCAGTATTTGGCCCCTGGAGTTCTTTTGCTGTTTCTATTAACAGTCAGAATATGCGCTTTGAAGATATATTGAGGGAAAATGAAATGCTGGTAGAAGGGAAAATTATCAAAAGAGATGAAATCCCTTCCCGGGAGGTCAGAAAAGAGATAAGTGCTGTAATTAGATATTTTGATCGAAATCACAGTCTAAATGATCTGAAATATCTGCCTGATGATTTTAAAGTTGAAGATATGGAATCAGTTTTTGGATTTAAATATCAGTATTATTACAGTGGTCAAGTCAGATATTTTTACCATGAACCAGCAGAATTAATTAAAGCAGTAGATGTAGGAGAATATGATCTATTTATTGAGCTAAACTACGGCAGCAATCAGGGAAAAATATATACAAAAGATTATAATGATTTTAAGCTTGAGTTTTCAGCTGATGATATGGAGATTAAAATATTTCGCCTTGAAAAGCTTCTTTTTGACAGATCTTTAAAAGATAAGCTGGCTGAACTGCACCGGCTGCTGGAAACAAAGGATCAGTCATCACTAAACGAGGGAGAATACAGCTATCATTATGAAGATGAAAAAATAAAACTGCAGATACTTTTCAGAAATTTTTCCGGTAGAGTATATGATTCTCAACCTGGCAGGATGGAACTGCAGCGGCTTAATAGTTTTGTGTTTATCAAATTTAAATAAAAAGATGGGATTTATGAGAAATCAATTGATCTAATTAAAGATTTTTCCAATGCAAATGGTATTTCCTGTTTTGAAGATGAGTTTTTTGAGGTGATTAGAGATTATACGGGAGATGATCTTATAGTAGAAGAAGGCAAGCTGAGAAATCTCTATCTTCACCATAAAAAATTTGATGAACAACCTGTACTGATGATGGATGGCCACTCAGATGAAATAAGATTTATGGTTAAATTGATCAACAAAAGCAGTTCCCTAAATTCATTATAGTTGGAGGCTGGTATTCGCAGAATGTACCGGCACACAAGGTTAGAGTTAAAAACAGAGATGGAAAATATATCAAGGGTATTTCAGAATAAAAGTCACCTTATTTTATGACAGATGAAGAAAGGAATAAGGTTATTAAAATTAATGAAATTGTGATAGTTATTGGAGCTTCAGACAGGAAAGAAGTTTTGACAGAGTACAGGATAGAAGCTGGTGCTCCCATTATTCCAGATGTTAAGTTTTAATATGATGAAATAGAGAGATTATGATAGGTAAAGTTTTTGACAAAAGACTGGGCACTGTCTGTGTGGTTGAGATTATAAAAACATTGTAATGTAGAGTATTGAGATTATTAAATCTTTAAAATCAAATATTATTTTCTAATTATTTTAGTATAAAATATCAATATTTTTAACACTTTAGGTTAGATATAAATTTTGTTTAACTAGGTCATATGAACAGAAATATTAAACAAAAAGGACTGGTGAATATGAATCGGAAATTTACAGCTTCTGTAATTAGTGGTGGCCTGCTCGGTATAATCTGTATTATTGGTGGAGGAATAAGGATGGGCTGGAGTGGTAATGGACTCTACCTATTTGCTCTCTGGTATAATAGACTGCTGATGGGTGCTGTAATTGGTCTTGCTAAAATTCCTTCTGGAAGAAATGGTTTAATTACCGGAGCTGTGCTGGGTCTTTTTGTCTCACTTGCTTTTTATCTTTCAACAGGAATGACAGATTTAATTTCCTTTCTGGCCGGTATTGTCTATGGGATAATTATAGCTTTTGTGGTTGTTGTGAAGGAATACCCATCAGTGTAAATCTCTCTCACTAAATCAGATAAGATTTAAAAAGAGTTTTCTTTTAATATATTTGATAAATTTTATGCTGATGCTGGAGAAAGGAGCTTTCTGAAATGAAGAGAGTATTTTGCATATTTTTTATTCTGATCTTAGTTTTTACTTTTAGTTCTTCTCTTTCTGCTGCAGAAGACACTCATGTCTACAGAGGTATTCACTTTGGAATGTCTGTTAAGGAATTTCACGAAAATTTGCGGGCAGATGAAAAAATGGAATTAAGTGTTGGTATTCCCGAAATTGAAATTGAAGGCACAGTGTATAATATATTTGCACTTTATCATGAAGACCAGCTCTATGAGATATATTTTGAGAGCCCCAACTATATTGCAGATTATTATGTAAAAAAGAATTTAGAAGAGCTTTCTAATATCATTGATTCTGAGTATGGAAAAGCAGATACAGTTAATGATTTTGAACTGCGTGAAGTAAAAGATGATATACTCTGGAAGAAGATTTGGGAGCTGGAAGAAAAGAAGATAGAGCTGGGAGTAGGAAAGATGGATACAGAAAAATATGTTTCTCTGCATATGATATATTTTCCCATTTATGAAGGTTATTAAGAGTGGTGGAGGTAATGGACTTGCTGAAACCCAGCAATTTTCATCAGGTAAGGTGCTGATTTCCACAGTAGTTTTGCTGAAAGTTTGATTTTATATTTCATTTGTTGATTATAAGGGGGAAAAAATGAATTATAAAAAACAAAAATTACTTACTATAATTTCTTTATTAATTATTTTTATAATAATATTAGCAGGAATTGAAGGAGAAAATATAAAAATAAAGGCTCAATCTGATTTAGAATTTGTAACACCTGTGAGTAATTATAAAGCAAATATTCAATATGGACAAAATTTTGCTAATTATCTAGGCTTTTATAAAGGCAAAAATTATTATGGTTTTCACTCAGCTGAAGATATACCTGTTGTGGCTGGCACACCTGTTTATGCTATTACAAGTGGCACAGTAGTTAAAATATCTGATCTGAATAGTTTAGGAGAATTAATAGCTATTAGACATGATGAAAAAACATATGATATACCAGGGCGAAGTGAAACAATTGAAGGGGAAAGTTATAAGTATCTTTCAGAAAAAGTTGATAAAATATATTCTGTGTACGTTCATGTTGATTCAATTAAAAAAGAAAGTGATTGGGTAAAAAAAGGAGAGAAGATTGGAAAAATTTCTGATATAAGTGCTGCAGGTCTAGGTTCTCATCTCCACTTTGAAATTCGCCATCCTGATCAAATTACTAATGGTAAATGGACAATGGTAGGAGATATATCTAATTGGTGTAAATTCAATGATGATAGGTATAATGGTTATTATAAAAATTTACAAAAGATGGTTGATGCGGGAATAAGACATCCTTCAGATTTTTTAGGAGTTGATATTACTTCTACAGCTGAAAAGCCAGCACCATCTGAATTAATAAGACCTGGAACCGAAACAAAGTCTGCCCCGACCATAAATAATTTTAAACCAAATTTAGAATGGGAAAAAGTAGAAGAATCTGAAGAAAATTTAGCTGATGAATTTAAACGAAATTTTGACTTTAATAAAGACACAGGAACAATAACAGATTATAATCCAGACGGAGGACCTGATGTAGTTATACCTTCTGAAATTGACGATGTTATTGTTAAAGTTATTGGTGATGCTGCTTTTCGAGATAAAAAGCTGACTTCAGTAAAGATACCAAATAGTGTTATAGAAATTAAGAGAAGTGCATTTGATTCTAACAATCTAATATCAGTAGTAATACCATCTAGTGTAGGAGAGATTGGTATAAGTGCATTTACTAATAATAATCTAAAAAAAATAAAAATTAATAATAATGTAAATTTTATTAAATATGCTTTTCCTGAAGGTTTTAAGGAAGTTTATGAAAAGAACAATAAATCTGCAGGTAGTTATATTTATAAAAATGATGAATGGATTATTCAATCAGATATACCAGAAACTGAAGACTTAGATGCAAAAAATAATAATTTTGATAAAAATCCAAAAAATAATGTTATTGGAGAAGAAGTAAATTTAGAAATAAATACAGAAAATTTCCCTTCAGTATTACAAAGAGAAAAAACAATTGAATTTAATTTAAATGTTACTAATACATCAGAATTGAAATTTGAAGAAGATTTATCATTTAAAGTTTTTCTTAGACGTGTAAAAGATAGTAATACTTATGCCAGTTATGAAATAGAAAAGGGTGGGACAAATATTGATAAAGGTGAACAAAAATCTTTCAAAATTGAATTAAAGATGGATTCTGAATTACCATTGGAAAAACCAGTAGAGAAATATCAGCTAAGTATTGCTTTGGTAAATAAAAAAGAAATTTTAGATTCTATATTGATAGATTTTGATTTATTTAAAGGCCCCTATATTGAAAAAATAGAACCTCTTTATGCAGGTGTTGGTGATGAGGTAAAAATTATTGGTAAAAATTTTCCTACTGATGAAGAATTTTGGGTTGATATTTCAATACCTGGTTTGACCGGTAAAATTTTATCCAAATCATCAAATGAAATAAAGTTTATAGTCCCAGAACCTAATTTTGTTTTAGAAACTAAAGAAGACAGACAGCGCAAAGTGTTTTTGCGTGAACGTACTGTAATGAATCCCTGGCGGAGTAATAAAGTTAATTTTGTATTTGCTCGTCCACACATAAATTTTATTCACCCTGAAAAAGGTACTCCTGAATCAAAAATTGAAATTGTGGGAAAACATTTCGGAGGAATTAATGA
>CAZLIW010000116.1:0-6446 GCA_964559325.1 uncultured Halanaerobium sp.
TTGGTGAAAAGATAACAGAATTTGAAGAAAGTGGAGAAAAAGAATTTATACTTGGATTTGAAGAAAGTTTAGGTTACCTGATTGGAAAACATGCCAGAGATAAAGATGCTGTTATAGCAGCAGCACTGGCAGCACTGGTAGCTCTTTATTATAAAGAACAGGGATTAAGCTTATTAGATAGGCTGAAAGAACTGAAGGAGAAATATGGATATTTTAAAGAAGACCTGCAGTCAATTCGCCTGGAAGGTAAAGAAGGTCAGGAAAAAATAGAAAAAGCTATTGCAGCTTTCCGTGAAAAAAGTCCGGAAAAACTGGGTGGTCGAAATGTTTTGGTCAGCAGAGACTATATGCAGAGTAAAACAGTTTATCATAAAGATAAAAAAGAAGAAGCAATAGAACTGCCAAAATCAAATGTGCTTCAGTACCTTCTAGATGGTGGTGCAAAAATTACAATACGTCCATCTGGAACTGAACCGAAATTGAAACTTTATTTTGCTGTAAGGGAGAAAAATGACAGCAAAGCAGAAAAATCATTGAAGGAACTAAGTACTAAAGTTATGGCTGAGATAAATAAAATAATTGAAGACTTTTAATCATCTCTGAAATATAATATTTTTGGGAAGGGAGCAGTAGTCTACTGCTCCCTTCTTTAACAGGATTTTATTTTAAAGGAGGTCAAAAATGAAGCTAAAAATTCACCTCTTGATTTTTATTATAGCAGCAGCATTTCTGCTGTCTGTTCAGCCAGTATGTGCAGCTGAAGATATGTCTGACATTACAGAAATAGGTTATGGAGATGAATCCTATCTTGTAGAAAATTATCTTCAGTTTCAGGACAGTATATCCGGCAAAAACAGGCCTGTAGTAGGTCTTGCTCTTTCCGGTGGTGGTGCCAGGGCCATGGTCAATTTTGGTATAGTAAAAGCACTAAGAGAAAATGGAGTACCGATAGATTTTTTGGTAGGTACAAGCATGGGTTCTATTGTAAGTGTTATCTATGGTGGTGGACTGCCTGTTGATCAGATGACAGATATAGTAAGCAGTACTCCTTTTGCAGAGCTGTTTAATATCAGTATAGCCGGAGGTGGCTCACTGCTGGAAACAGAAAAAGTTAATCTTTTTCTTGAAAGAATATCGCCCAATAAGAGGCTGGAGGATTTTCCTGTACCGGCAGCTCTTTTGAGCTTTAATCTATCAGAAGGGAAAAAATATCTTGCAACCAGCGGTAGAATATCAGAGGAGATTCAGAGTTCTTATTCTATTCCATTTTATTTTCCGGTACATTCAAAAGGAGAAGATTATTTTATTGATGCAGGTATACTTGAGGCTACACCGGCAAAAGCTGCTTCCCTGCTGGGAGCAGATATAGTAATTGCAACAACATCTTTTGACAATTTGGATTATGAAGATTATGGTTCAGCTTCCCGCTCAACAGGAAGATTTCTCAACATAATGCAGGAAAAATATTCGGCACAGATAATAAATAGATATGCAGATATTGTCATTGAATGTAATGTTGGAGATTATTCTTTTATGGATTTTAATATGGTTGAAAGATTTATACAGATTGGCTATGAGGCAGCATCTGATATGATGCCGGAAATTAAAGCAGAACTGGCAAAAAACGGTGTAACTTCTGTCGATTATGTGCCACGGGAACATTATGATGTTTCAGTGCCGCTGCGTGATCTGGAACACGACAGATTTGTAATTCCGGCGAAAGGTCTGGAGCTTCTGCTTTATTATGGGCGTGATTACTCTATATTTAAGCAGTCACTTTTACGCTCATCACTGAATGATTTTCAGACAGGTTTTAAATTTAGAAACAAAAACTTTTCTTTAAGTGTTTTAGAAAAAGATGGATTTGACAGTGGCTATGAAGCATTTCTCCGCCTCACTAAAATGACAGATCAGCTGGATTTTTTCTTCAGCTACAGCAATGATTATAATTCAGATACTGAAGATGATTATGAGGCAGAAATCAAATATTTTGGAGAAAGATTTAACTTTGGTCTGGGAGATGGCCGCCGTATGGGAGAAGGATACTATCTATTTGGAGCTGATTTTAGAGAAGAAGGGCGAAAAATTGAATGGCAGACAGAAAATGATATAATATTTTTGAAGGATGAATCAGAAAGTGAAATACTGTCTTCCCATCATATAAATTATGATTTCAGCAGAGCCTGGGGAATTGAAACCAGACTGGTTTACAACAGCAGTGATATTCTTCCATCCCCTGTAATTTATAGAGGTCGGGAGTTGAATGATTTTGAAGCAGAATTTCAATCAGCAGTTAATTTTAATTACAATTACCGCTTAAATGAACCATTTGAACTGCTGCAGGTGCTGCAGATGACAGATATAGGCAGTTATTTTTTTGTAGATTATTATAAAGATGCTGAGGATAATACTGCTACAGCTGCTGGAATAGGTATTAATTCAAAGCTGTATCTGCTGGGACTTAAGCCAGTAGAGCTGGATATTTATTCAGCCTATGATTTTGACAGGGAAGATGAGAGATTTGGAGTGGAATTCGGCTACAGATTTTAATTTGGCTGTTAAAATGTTAATTGCAGCCAGAGCTTAGAATGGAATAATTTTATATTGAATATTAATAGAACAAAAAAATGTGCACAGCCATATCAAAAAAGTCAAAAAAGCAGTGAAAAGTAAATATGTATAGAAATAAACAGATAAAAAATTAAGGAGGGTCAAATGATGAAAGTCACAAAAGCAGTAATTCCAGCTGCAGGTTGGGGAACCAGATTTTTACCTGCTACTAAAGCACAGCCAAAGGAAATGCTGCCCATAGTTGATAAACCGACAATACAATATATTGTTGAGGAAGCAGTAGAGGCAGGTATAGAAGATATTCTTCTAATTACAGCCCGCAATAAGCAGACTATAGAAGATCATTTTGATAAATGTGCTGAGCTGGAGATGGCTTTAGAAAAAAAGGCTAAAGATGAAATGCTAAAAACAGTAAGAGAGATTTCCAGTATGATAAGGGTGCATACAGTTCGTCAGAAGGAAGCAAAAGGTCTCGGACATGCAATATACTGTGCTAAAACATTTGTTGGAGATGATCCATTTGCCGTTCTGCTGGGAGATGATGTTATTCATTCTAAAACTCCGGCTATAAAGCAGATGGTAGAAATTTACGAAAAAAAGGAGAGCCCGGTGCTGGGCTGTCAGACAGTTCCGCGCAGAGATGTGTGCAAATACGGAATTGTTGATTTCAGCCGGAAAGATGGAGACCTCTATCTTGCTGAAGATCTGATAGAAAAACCTTCTATCGAAGAAGCACCTTCAGAACTTGCTATTTTGGGCCGCTATATTATTACTCCGGATATTTTTCCGATTATAGAAAGTACAACTCCCGGACGCGGTGGTGAAATACAGCTGACAGATGCATTAAAAACACTGTTGTCCAGAAAGAAAATCTATGCCTATGATTTTGAAGGTCAGAGGTATGATGTGGGTAATAAAATGGGTTTTCTTAAAGCAACAGTTGATTTTGCACTGAGGAGAGAAGAATTCAAAGAAGAATTTGCCGATTATTTAAAAAAAGTAGTGGCTGATCTTTGAGAAAAAAGCAGGAGGTTCCTTTTTTGCAGCACAATTAAAAGAAGAGGGAACTCCTTATTATTTCAGAACAGAACTATTTCAGAACAGAACTATTTAAGATCAGAACTATTTAAGATCAGAACTATTTAAGATCAGAACTATTTAAGATCAGAAAAATAGAATAAATAAATTTAAAAATCATTGAGCAGTAAAGTAGAGGGAGGGTTTATATAATGAAAATAATGTCAGTATTAGATTTAAACGAGAAATATATAAAAAAGATTAAAGAGGAACTTCCAGAGGCTGAGTTTGTTATTGCAGAAGAAAAAGATAAACAGCTGCAGGAAATTGTCGATACAGATATTATGATTTGTGTGGGAATTTTTTCCGAAAAAGAAGTTATTGAAAAGGCAGAAAAGTTAAAGTGGATACAGAGCTGGTCTGCAGGTGTGGATGGACTTCTTTCTGACAGTATAAAGCCGCTTCTGCAGGAAAAAGATATTTTACTGACAAATATGAGCGGTATACATGTGGATTCTTTAGGTGAGCAGGTTGTAGGTTATCTGATAGCATTCAGCCGCAGGTTTAAAGATTTTTTTAAACAGCAGCAGGAACATTTGTGGGATAAACTTAAAGTTGATATTTTGAGAGATAAAAAACTTCTTATAGTTGGTACAGGTGCTGTCGGAACAGCCATTGCTGTTAGAGCAGCTGCCTTTGGAATGGAGATAGCAGGTATTAAGCGGGATCCATCTATTGTTCCAGAAGGTTTTGATAAAGTTTATCCAGCTGATGAACTGGAAAAAAGACTGGCAGAAGCAGATTTTACTGTTGCTGCAGTTCCACTTACCGAAGAGACCAGAGATATGTTCAACCAGAGGCTTTTTGCACTGATGAAGGATTCTTCTTATTTTATAAATATTGCCAGAGGAGAAGTTGTGGTAGAAGAAGATCTGATTCAGGCACTTAAAGAAGGAGTTATCGCTGGTGCAGCTCTCGATGTATACAGGGAAGAGCCTCTACCTGAAGAATCTGCTTTTTATGATATAGAAAATTTAATTTTAACTCCACATGTAGGTGGACTATTTCCGGATTACAACAAACGTGCAGTAGGAGTCTTTACTTCAAATATCGATAGATTTGTAAATAATAGAGAGCTGATAAATATAATTAATTATCAGCTTGGGTATTAAAGATAAACCAGCTGGAAATATCTCCTATAGGGAGATTTTCTCCTATAATTGATTTGAGCTGATTTATATTGCGGGGCTGTTCAGATATTATTCTGGCAGCCCTTTTACTTCCTATACCCGGTATTGCTTCCAGCTCATACAGTTTATAGTCATCTATTTTTTTAGGCCATTTTAGTGCTGTAATTGATCTATAGCCGTGATCAACTACCTTAGCCCTTTCTATTTTATCTTCAGAGATGCGCCCAGGTATACCGATCAAAATAGGATAGCTTGCCAGCTGTCTTGCAAAAGTTAAATTACCTTTTCTTTGATCTACATAAAGGTTTTTAATTTCAATACCATATGGGAAAACTCTCTGCAGCATTACTTTGTTTATCTCCTCGTTTACTTTCTTCTTGTATTTTATAAACTTTCCCCGGTTGTATTTTACTTCAGGGTAGCTGCCCAGCCTGAATACCTGTCTGATATTTATTCTACGCAGCATTAAACCCATATTCAGTATTTTTTTGAGATAATTAAAATTATATTCAAATGTTTCTTCTCTTTCTCCAATCAGGCCGTGCAGAAAGTTAATTCCCGGCAGCAGTTTAGGGATTCCATCTTTTCGTCTACCTCCAATTTGATTGACTATTTTAATTGCTCTAATGCTTTCCTCTACTGTTGTGTCAATATTATTTTTTTCCAGAACAAGTGGATCTACAGATTCCCCTCCAAATGCGGCTATATCACCTGCTGTATTGTACCTGGTTATTATTTCCAGTATTCTTGATGATATTTCTGGATAACGTGCAATTGTAGCCGGATTAATATTGTCCATGTGCAGAACTTTTAGCTGAGGATCGGCTGACCTGATTCCCTGATAGAGGTCAAGAATTTTTTCTGATGCCGGAATAAACTTTCCAGGAGAAGTTTCTGCTCCATAAAGCAGCAGATCTGTCTGACTGCCAAGACGAAAATTATGGATACCATTTTCTGCCAGAGCACCCACTTCTTCTGCTATACCGGCAGGATTTCTGCTGTATCTTATTTTTTTAAGGCGTTCACTGCAGAAGGTACAGTGGCTGGAACGGGGGCAGCCCCTAAAAGTTTCCAGTTCTGCCATTAGATTTGGATAAAAAGGATGCTCTCTGACAACTTCTGCTCCCAATACAGCCCACCTGTCTATCATTTTAGCAAAGTTTTTACTCTTTATTTCAGTACCTTTAAGGCGCTGATAGATATCAGCCGCTGTTATTTCAGAACTAATAATGTCATAATTTTTTTCAAAACGTTCTGCCATATTTTTTATCAGTGTAATGGGTCCTCCCAGTACTCTGGTTGGATAAAATATTTTTTTTGAAATTTCCTCTATTTCTGCTGCAGAAGCGGGTTTGCCTCCCATATAATGGCCCGGAACTGTTGTACCTGCGATAACTATCAGAATATCGTATTTTTCCAGCTCTTCAAAATAATATTCTTTTTCATTTCTAAAATCATCTATTGTAATATATGTCATTTTATCTCTATCCAGCCCTGCGTCAATAAGTGCACCCCAGAGGTAGCGGATATGTGGAGAAATATATGGTGGAACTCCCAGACACGAAGGTTCATCCAGATATCCATCTATAACTGCTGCTTTTATTTTGTAATTATCCATAAAAACCACCCTTGCTTTGATTTGATTAAAATATTTGATTAGATAAAAAC
>CAZLIW010000117.1:0-6444 GCA_964559325.1 uncultured Halanaerobium sp.
TTCAGCATGAATTCCTGGATCCAGCCCTATTTCCAGTATGGTTTTGGTTGCAAGACTTGAACCAACAATATCAGCCTCAATTAAACTCCGTGCTGATGCTTTTCCACCTACAAGTAGACCTTTTCCTCCTTTGACTACAATCCTATCTTTCGCCTTGAGCTCACTATGCATAGATGCCTCATGAATCATTATTTCTTCAGCTGAAATACTGCCATTTTCAACAAAACGCACCTTGACTTCACCATCAGCTTCAATTTTTCCTTTACCTCTGCCCAAATATCCTTTTTTGATGTTCACATTTTTGCTGCTTTTAATTTCTGCGGCTCCAGCATTACCTCCTATTTCTATATCTCCATCGGCTTTGACAATAAATCCTTCTCTAACATTACCTCTTATTTTAACACTGCCCAAAAAGTCTATATTGCCTGTATTGAGATCTACATCACCATTTATTTCCAGCACAGGTCTTACATGCACCTTATCTTTTTCTTTTATAACCTGGCCGTCAATAACTGCATAAATACATAAATCTTTTTTTACAGTATTTTTTCCTCCTGGAAGTTTTTTGTCTTTCAATGGTGGAGGCTTGACTTCATTTCCTTTAACATTTCTGCCCGACTTACCTTTTTGTGCCGGTGTTTTTGTCAAAAGTTTTTCGCCCTTTTTAACATTTGTTATCAGATTTCTGTTATGAAAGTCCATTGTTCCATCCTGGCGCAGTGTTCCAACATTTTTTTCTTTTTCTTCAAAGTGATAGGTTAATTCTGCATCTTTACCTGCTTCAGGTCTTTTTCCTTCTGCTATTAACCTTTCATTAACCGGAATCCGGTTTTCAATTATCTGTTTTAGCTGATCTTCTTTTAAACCAAAACAAATATTTTTTTCTGACAGCATTGTTTTTACATCTTCATAATGAATAATTTTACTCCCATTACCTGGATCAAAGCTCATAAATGCTTTCATTCTGTCATCAGATATTTTCAAGCTAATTTTGTCATCTTCATCTAAATCTTTTATCCTGGGAGCAATTGTAAACCAGTCTGTATATTTATCCTGAAATCTTTCCATAAGCAGCTCAAAATCAACTTCTACGATATTTTTTTCTCTTAAAGAATCCTTTATATCAGACATTGATATATCAATGTCATAATTTATCTTAATCTTTACATCACTATCAGTAAATTTAAGAAGATATTCTTTCCCATTAAATTGGTTTTTGTCTTTATTCAATTTAATTTACCTGCCTCTCATTAGAAAAAATATTCTTTGCTTCTGCTCAACATACCTCTGAGCCTGCGGATAATCTGTTTATGTATCTGAGAAACTCTAGCCGGACTGATGTCCATTATTTGAGCTATCTCTGACTGTGTCAGCTCTTCATAATAATACAGCTGCACAAGAAGTTTTTCTCTTTCTTTTAGGTTGTCAATTTTTTCTGCCAGCAGCTCTACTGCATCTTCTTCTTCCATTTTAGAAACAGGCTTTTCTGTGCCTGAATCTATAAGCTGTATAAGTTCTGATCCGTCATAATCATGTGACAGCGATATCCAGTCAGATAGATATTTGCGGTAAAGTATATTTTCAAGCTTTTCTATATCCATCTCCATTATTTCTGCTAATTCATCATTTGCAGGGGCACGCCCCTCACTATTTTTAAAATCCAATCTGATTTCCTCTATTAATTTGATCTGTCTCCTCATGCTGCTGGGAAGCCAGTCCTGATTTCTTAAGTGATCAAATATTTCTCCTTTTATACGCGGCAGTGCAAAGGTAGAAAAGTTAATGTTTCTGGTCCAATCAAAATTTTCTACAGCTTCTATCAGGCCAATAATCCCATAACTTTCCAGATCATCTCTTTCTATATGATCCGGCAATATGACACTTATTCTGCCTGCAGCATATCTGACTAGGTTTATGTGTTCTAAAATAAGATCTTCTCTGGCCTGCAGATCACCCTGTTCTTTATACTTCTGCCACAGCTTTTCATTGTTTGGCATAATAATCTTCCTTTTTTAGATTATTAATCTTCCCTCTGATTATATTCTATTTCAGGAGGATTAATTGGTGAAAATCCATCATCTTCCGCATTTTTTTTGTCAGATTCTTTAGTGTCAGATTGATCTTTATCTTTATTTTCTTTATTTTTATCAAAACTATTTTTACAACTGCTGTCTTTTAAAACTGCAGTTAAAAGATATATAAGATTAAATATCAGCACAAAAATAATAGTCCTATTGATGCTTTTAAAAAATACTTTTTTCAGCTCCATTTTATTTATTAAAAAATATAATGTGTTTAAAATATAAAATATAAGTCCAAATAAAATTGATTTAAAAAACATTTAACTTAATCCTTTTTTTCTATTTTTTCTCTGATATGCAAATATCCACTGAATAATTTCTTCTCTTAAATTTTCCTTAATATTTTCAAACTGAATACCAAGTTCCCAGCTTTTGTGATCTTTTTTGTGAATTCTTACAACAGAAGCACTGACCAAATCTTTTTTCTTTAAAATATTTTTGAGCTCAATTTTGATTTCCTGACCTTTATCAAAATATTTATCCACTTCGGCTTTGAGTCCGCCTCCACTAATATCAAGCAGTCTTGCTTCCATAATCTTTTCTTCTTCCAGACTGTATATATCTATTTTTCCACTAACTTCAAGGCGAAAATAGTCTCTGCGCTGAATCCTAATTATATTTTCCGGTTTTTTTATATAGAGGAGTGGAAATGGCTCTTTTAATCTTTTTTTTACTCTACTTTTAAATTTGTATGCTGCCCTCTCAGTTGTAAAATAGACTTCTATGTTCTGCTTAATTCTAACTGGTAGAGGAGATCCTTCCCTGTAAAGGCCTGTAACAAGAATTCCTCCTTTTTTTATATCAGCAACTTTGCTTAAATATTCACCTTTGTACAGTCCGGTTAAAATTTCTATTTCTAATTTTTGATTAATTTCTGGCATTTTCATCATTCTCAACTCCAGTGATTATTTACTACTGCTGTTAAAAAATCCTACCATTTTGTAAAAATAGCTTTTAACACCTTTGCTATGCTTTTCAACTTCTTCTCCACTAATTTTTCTTGCTAATTTTTCAAAATCTTCTGCTGCAGGTCTTCCAGAATAAATTTCTGAAAAAGGCCTCTGCTTTCTCACAGCAGTACTGATATTTCTGTCGTGAGATATCTGACCAATTAACTCCATTTCTATATCCAGATATTTTTTTACTGTTTTTTTCATTCTTTCGGCAGTTTTTTGGGCATCTTTTTTTTTGTCAATCTGATTTAATACAAGTTTAACAGGTTTAGCAAAGTTATGTTTTGCCAGTATTTTGATCAGACTGTAACTGTCCATTACAGATGTTGGTTCTGTAGTAAGGACTAAAAGTAATTCTTCTGCAGAAAGAATTGTGCTGACTATACTTTTACCTGCTCCTGCACCTAAATCTATCAACAGGTAATCATAGTCTTTTTCCATTTCTCCAGCGATATTAACCATTTTATTCATTTTATCTGTATTAATATCTATAAAGCTATCATCTCCAGTAATTCCGCTGAGAATACTGATGCCACTTGACTCTTTGACAATGGCTTCCTGAAGAGTACACTCCCCCCTCAAAAGATGTCCCATATCATAAATTGGACTGACATCTAGCATAATATCCAGATTTGCCATTCCAATATCACTGTCAATAATAAGAACCTCTTTTTCCAGCCTGGTTAAATTATAGGCCAGATTAACGGTAAGGGTTGATTTACCAACACCACCCTTGCCGCTGGCAATAGCTATTGTCCTGGTTCTGTTTTCATGTCTGGCGGTATTATTATCACCACTATTTTTCAACATCTCTTCTTTTTTCTTTTTAACTATTTCTTTTAATTTTGCAGCCTGACTAAGCATGATAATCACCAAACAGATATTTAAATAATATTTCCGGGCAGGCCGGATTTATGTCTTCAGGAACATCCTGCCCAAAAGTTAGATAAGAAAAAGGGAGATTATATCTCTCTTTAATATTAATTAAATCACCATAACTGCCTGTTTCATCAAGTTTTGTCAGCAGTATTTTATCCGGATTCATTTTTTCAAAGCGCTTAATAATATTATACATGTCCCTGCTCTTAATATTCAAACTGACAAGAAGGTGAACTTCATCTATTATCTCATTTTCTGTATAATCCTTAAGTCTGCCAAGCTGAAGCTGATCTTTCCAGCTGCTGCCCGGAGTGTCAATAAAGATCAGATCACAGTTTTTAAACTTACCTTTTATCATAGATTTAAGTTTACAACTGCTGTAGCATACTTCAAATGGAATATCTATTATACTGCTGTATGTCTGCAGCTGTTCTACAGCAGCTATTCTATAGGTGTCTGCAGTTATTAAACCGACTTTTTTGTTCTTATCTACTGCAAAATGAGCTGCTATTTTGGCAATTGTTGTTGTTTTTCCGACACCTGTAGGTCCAATAAATGAAACAACTTTTCTTTTTTTATCAATTTTTATAGGTGAACTGTCGGCAAAATATTTACGGCTGAAAGATTTTACTTTTTCGCTGTAATTACTTTTAAGTGGAAAACCTGCACCTGTATTCAGCTTATTGATAAAAGAATTTAAACAATCTTCTTCTACTCCCTGATTGGAAAGCTGATTATATATTTTAGTATTTTTGTAGCTGTCCTTAATTTCTTTTTCGACACTAATGTTTGATTTATGATCCTCTTCTATTTTCTTGGCTTTTTTTCTTTCAGCTGGAAAATCAGCTCTTACTCTTTCTTTATCCTCTATATTTTTAGATTGCATTTCTTCTGTTTCAGGGACTTCTGCTTCATTTTTTAATAATTCTTCCGGTCTATCAGGCAGTTTTTCTTTAACAAATTTCTCTTTTTTTCTGCAGTCTCTGCTGTCATCTGACTGATAACGAAATCTGCTTTTTTCTTCCAATGCTGCAAGTACTTCAACAACCGTTTTCCCAAAAAACCCAAAAATACCGCCTTTTTTAAATTTTCTTTTTTCTATAATAATTGCTTCTGGACCCAGATCTGCTTTTACTTTAAATATTACATCCTGTATTGTTTCTCCAGTATATTTCTTAATTTTCATCTAATTTACAACCCCCTGCACCTGAAGGTCAACATCAGGTTCAAGTTCATTAAATGACAGAACAACTAAATCTTCAAATGTTCTGTGTACAAGTTCTTTAATTGGACGCCTGATCATTGGTGATGTCAGTAAAATTGGTTCATTACCTTTTTCTAAAAATTCTCTTGCCTGTTCTACTATCTGATTGATAAGATTCTGGGCCTGGTCGGGCTGTAGAGATAGATAATTACCCTGATCAGACTGTTCCAGTAAATTGACCAGCTGTTCTTCTTTAGCCGGATCTATGGTAAATACATAAAGGGTATTGTCTGGCCCTGTAAATTGACTGCTTATCTGACGCGACAGTGCCTGTCTTACATATTCTGTCAAAATAGTTATATCATTTGTTCTTCCAGCATGATCGGCAAGTGTTTCCAGTATTAGAACAAGATTTTTAATAGGTATATTTTCCCAGAGAAGATTCTGCAGTATTTTCTGTATTCCTCCCAAATTCATTTTATCTGGTATCAGTTCATCTATAACTGCTTTCTGATCATCTTTTATATTATCTATAAGTTTTTTGACTTCCTGTCTTCCTAGCAGCTCATGTGAATGACTTTTTATAACTTCCGTTAGATGGGTAGCCAGCACTGAACTGGGATCTACCACTGTATAGTTGGCCATTTCTGCCCTTTCTCTATCTTCTTCTTCAATCCAGATAGCAGGTGTCTCAAAAGCCGGTTCATTTGTTTCTATTCCTTTTATTTCTTCCAGTGTATGGCCTGGATCCATCGCCAGGTATTTATCAGCATAAAGTTTATAACTGCTTATTTCTACCCCCTGCAGTTTGATACAGTATATATTTGGTTCAAGCTGAAGATTATCGACTATACGCACAGGTGGTAAAATAATACCCAGATCAACTGCAATCTGCTTTCTGATAACTGAAACTCTTTCCAGAAAATCTCCACCCTGTTCTGGTAAAACCAGTGAAATTAAATTATACCCTACTTCTATCTCCAGCTTATCTACTTTGATCAGCTGTTTTAACTCTTCCTGTCTTGCTTCCCTCTTTTCTGATTCACTAACCTGTGTTTTATCTGGAACTTTTTTAACATCTTTTTCCTCTGCAGCTGCATTTAACATTAAATATCCCATCACAGCTATAAATGCCGCCAGAAAAACAAAAGGAAGTGTCGGTAGACCCGGTACAAATCCTAAAATAGTGAGGACTACGGCAGCTATAAATAAGGCTTTTGGCTGTTTGAGGAGCTGATCTGTCATTCCCTGGCCCATATTATTTTCAGAAGCTGCTCTGGTAACAACCATACCGGTGGCTGTAGATATTAATAAGGCTGGGATTTGA
>CAZLIW010000118.1:0-6436 GCA_964559325.1 uncultured Halanaerobium sp.
GTGAAGATAGAAAAAGGGCATCTTTTACTCCTGAAGAAGCTGCAGAACTTACAGTAGAATTTTATAAAAGAAATTATATTGAAGGATTATTTTTGAGTTCGGCTGTCTGGAAAAATCCAGACTGGACAATGGAACAGCTTTTAAAGACTGCAGAATTACTAAGAAATAAATACAATTATAATGGATATATTCATTTGAAAGCAATACCAGGCGCAGATTTTAAATTGATCTATAAAGCAGGACTTCTGGCCGATAGAATGAGTGTAAATATTGAACTTCCAACAGAATCCAGCCTAAAAAAACTTGCACCACAGAAAAAAAGAAACGAAATTTTAAAACCCATGCTTGGAATCGGAAAAAATATCAAAAATAATATTGAAGAAAGAAAAAAATATAAAAAAGCAGATAAATTTGTGCCTGCAGGACACAGTACACAGCTAATAATTGGTGCCAGCCCGGAAACAGATAGCCAGATAATTAGACTAAGTGAGGGATTATATAATAAATTTAATTTAAAAAGAGTATATTATTCTGCCTATCTTCCGGTTGGTAATAATAAAATGCTGCCCGCCCTGCCTGGCCCTCCTCTTAAAAGAGAACACAGATTATATCAGGCTGACTGGCTGCTGAGATTTTATGGTTTTAAAGCAGATGAGTTAATGCCGGCCAGCAAAAAAAATCTCGATTTAAAACTGGATCCAAAAGCAGATTGGGCTGTCAGTAATATAGAAAAATTTCCATTAGAAATCAATACTGCAGATTATAATAAACTGATGCGTATACCTGGAATAGGCCCCCGCTCAGCTGCAAAAATTGTAAAGGCCAGAAAACACAAAAGTCTGTCCCATGATGATTTAAAAAAGCTGAGAGTTGTTTTAAAAAGAGCAAATTATTTTATTACATGTAGAGGTAAATATGCGGCAGGTATTCCGTTTGATCCAGAACTAATATACAGCAGATTAATCGAAAAAGAAGCAGAACAGCTTTCCCTTTTTTAGTAAAACAGGTTTGAATTATAAATTATTTTGTGTTTTGTCATTTAAAGTTTATTGTAGAACTACAAAAATGATGATTTTGTCAGCAACAAAATTTTTAAATTTATCTAAAACTCAATATTTTTGCATTTCTTATTTCTAAAGCTTAATATAAAAAATAAAAATTTTAATTAAGTTAGATTCTTGGAAATATGTGAATAATATAATCGATTAAAATAAACTGGAGTGAAATATCTTGAAGGGGAAAGTTTATACTTATGATGGCAGTTTTAATGGTTTATGTTCAGTAATTTATACCGTCCTTAAAAGAAGAAAGAAACCTGCTGATATCATAAAAGAAAAAGATTATAAGTTTGACCTATTTTTTAAAAAAGAATATATTAAAAAATCAGATGAAAAAGCTAAAATTTTGCTGAATAAAATTGAGGAAAACATCTCTTCTCAAAGTTCAGCTTTTGTTTTTCATGCTTATTTATCAGAAATCGAAAAAATTGAAATAAATATTTTTTTCTATATTCTAAAAGGGTTTAAGCTTGGGAAAGATATAGACAGATATCTTACAGATTCTTCAGTGAGAAAAGTTCAGGAATCTGCAAAAAAAGTGAGAAGAGAAAGCCACAGAATAAAAGGATTGTTAAGATTTAAAGAAAGTAGTTCAAATCGGTTTTATGCTGAAATCGAGCCAGATCACAATATATTAACATTGCTGGCTCCACATTTTTCTCAGAGATTTTCTGTTCAGGACTGGATAATTCATGATAAAAAAAGATCAGCAGCTCTTCTTTATTCCTCAGAAAATAATGAATGGGTTCTGACTGAACTTGATAAAGATTTTTCTCCTGAATTAATTAAATCTGAGAATAAAATTCAGGATCTGTGGAAGACATTTTTTGCAAGTGTTTCTTTAAAAGAAAGACCCAGATATGATCTCCAGCGTCAGTTTATGCCGAAAAAATACTGGAAAAACTTAATTGAAAGACCTGGGAAAAAATATTAAGCAGGTTTTAACTAATATATATAGAAATATATATAGTAAGCAGCACTTAACTTTTGTGATACAGTAGATAAGGAATGATTATATGCAGAAAAAGAAAATTATGGCTGTTTTTGGAACAAGGCCGGAAGCGATAAAGATGGCTCCTGTAATAAAAGAATTAAAAAAACAGCATGAATTTGAAGTTTTAGTTACTGTAACAGCACAGCACCGTGAAATGCTGGATCAGGTGCTTGATCTTTTTTCAATAACAGCAGATTATGATCTGGATATTATGAAAGAAGAGCAGACTTTATCTGATATTACTAAACGTGTTTTATCAGAGATTGAAAATATTCTCAAACAGGAAAAGCCAGATTTAATTTTGGTTCATGGTGATACTTCTTCAACATTTGTTGGGGCTCTGGCATCATTTTATCATCAAATTGAGGTGGCTCATGTTGAAGCAGGATTAAGGACTCACAATAAATATTCACCATATCCTGAAGAAATAAATAGAAGACTTACAGCTGTACTGGCAGATATACATTTTGCTCCCACCAGAACTGCAGCAGAAAATCTCCTGTTAGAAAATATTGCAGAAGAGAAAATTTTCGTAACAGGAAATACAGTAATTGATGCTCTTAATGATGCTGTAGACAGAAAATATAGTTTTAGTGATAAAAAATTGAATAAAATTGATTTTAAAAATAAGAAAATTTTATTATTAACAGCACACCGCAGAGAAAATCTTGGTAAGGGTATGGAAAATATATTCAGAGCTATCTGTCATCTAACAGAAAAATACGATAATGTAGAAGCTGTATTTCCAGTTCATTTAAATCCAGCCGTACGGGAATTAAGTAGTTCAATACTGGAAGGCAAAAAAAATATTCATCTTATTGAACCTCTGGATTATCTGCCTTTTGTAAATTTAATGAATCGATCATATTTGATACTTACAGATTCTGGGGGTATACAGGAGGAAGCTCCATCCCTTGGAAAACCAGTACTGGTTTTAAGAGATACAACAGAAAGGCCTGAAGCACTTAAAGCAGGTACAGTTATTAAAACAGGAACTGATTATTATAAAATTATAGAAGAAGCAGCAAAGCTGATAGAAAATAATGATGAATACAAAAATACCATTGAAAAAGTAAATCCATATGGAGACGGAAATGCAGCAGTTAGAATAAGCAGTTTTCTAAAATATTATTATGGATATTATGATAAGCTGCCTGGAGAGTTTGAGTCTCTGTAAATTAATTTTGAAGAAGTTTGAATATGTAATATATTTTTAGCAAAAACACAGCTTTCAAATCAAATATTTTCTAGTATAAAGCAGGTTTTTCCGTTAATTTATTGAATATTCAATATTATAAGCGGAGGCGTTTCTATTATAAGAAAGAAAAGGAGGTAATAAAGTTGGATTTTAATATTTTCATTGGAGGAGAAGCCGGTCAGGGATTGAAAACAGTTGAATCCCTGCTTACCAAAACATTTTCGCGCTATGGATATTATCTTTTCAGCAGCAAAGATTATATGTCGCGTATCAGAGGTGGACACAACTTTATGCAGGTTAGAATAAGTGATGAAAAAGTTGATGGACCAGATACAGGAATTGATTTGCTTCTTGCACTTAATAAAAAAACCGTAGAAATTCATCGGGATGATGTTAATGAAGATGGTGTTATTATTTCTTCATCTGGTGATGGAGAAGATGATATTGTAAAGATAGATGCAGCAGGTATTGCAAAAGAAATTAATCCTAAAGCAGCTAATACGGTATTTGTTGGAACTGCATAAAAGGTACTGGGTTTACCACTTACTGAAGCAGAAAAGGTGCTTGAAGAGCATTTTGCAGATAAAAAAAGTGTTATTGAAGATAATAAAAAGCTACTCAAAAAGGGATATGAAGCAGGAAGACAGTTATTTAATTTAAAAGACCTGGGATCTAAAAAAGATAGAATGATAATTGATGGAAATAGTGCTGTTGGACTTGGAGCAGCAATTGCAGGTGTCAGTTTTTATGCTGCCTATCCAATGTCTCCATCTACAGGTATTTTGAATTATCTGGCCGGAAAACAGGAAGAACTGGGTATTGTTGTTGAACAGGCCGAAGATGAAATTGCAGCAATAAATATGACTCTTGGAGGTTCATATAGTGGAATGAGGTCTATGACCGGTACTTCTGGTGGAGGTCTGGCTCTTATGGCAGAAGGAGTTGGACTGGCAGGAATTACAGAAACACCAGTAGTAATTGCTGATGTACAGCGTCCCGGACCTGCAACAGGTCTTCCAACCAGAACAGGTCAGGGAGATTTGCTTTTTGCAGTAAATATTTCTCAGGATGAATTTCCGCTTATGGTCCTTGCCCCTAAAGACCAGGAAGATGCAGTGTATCAGACATTTCGGGCTTTTGATATTGCAGAAAAATATCAGATACCCGTAATTATATTAAGTGACCAGTTTTTGGCAGATGCATCTAAGACAATAGACAGAATAAAACTGGATGATTTAAAAATAGAACGCTATTTTGTAGATAAAGATCAGGTAGAAGGAGAATATAAACGTTATAAATATACAAAAGATGGTATTTCACCGCGAGCATATCCGGGCCAGATTAAAGGCCAGGTTGTGTTAGCTGATAGTGATGAGCACGATGAACTGGGCCATATAGTTGAAGATGGAAAGAAAAGAAATATGATGGTCGAAAAAAGAGCCAAAAAACTGCAGAAACTTAAAGATGAAGATTTGTGGGAGCCAGATTATTATGGACCTGATAGGCCGGAATATATTCTTGTCGGCTGGGGTTCGTCTGCAGGACCGATAGCTGAGGCGAGAAAACTGCTGTCAGATGAGTGCAAAGTAGCACAGCTTGCATTTGGAGATGTCTGGCCTTTACCAGAAAAAACCATCAGAGAAAAAGTAGAAAATGGAGCAGAACTAGTTTTTGTGGAAAACAATGCCAGTTCACAATTTGCCAGACTTGTTAGAAGTGAAACAGGTATAAAAGCAGATTACAGTATTGTAAAATATGATGGACGTCCTTTCTCAGGTAGAGAAATCTATAGAAGATTTAAGAAAGAGGTGAAATAATGATGGCAGAATTAAAAAGTTTTGAAGCAAATCGTGAAACTGCCTGGTGTCCCGGATGTGGTAATTTTCCACTCAGGACAGCACTTTCTGAAGCTCTAACTGAAATGGATTTAAATCCTGAACAGGTAGCCATGTTCACCGGGATCGGTCAGGCTGCAAAGATGCCTCACTATATAAAAGTTAATGGTTTTAATGGTCTGCACGGCAGATCTTTACCTCCATCAGTTGGTATGAAGGTAGCCAATCCAGAAATGACAGTAATTGTTGAATCCGGAGATGGATGCAGTTATGGTGAAGGTGGAAATCACATTCTGCACAACATAAGAAGGAATCTTGATATTATTCATCTTGTTCATGACAATCAGATTTATGGTCTGACAAAGGGACAGGCCTCCCCAACAACTGGATATGATATTAAAACCGGTGTGCAGACACACGGTATCAATGCTGAACCATTTAACCCTGTTAGATTTGCTGTGGGGATGAAGGCCAGTTTTGTGGCCAGAAGTTTTGTGGGTGACAGAGAACACCTTAAAGAGATGATAAAAGCTGCCAGACAGCACAGAGGTTATGCTCTAATAGATATTTTTCAGCCCTGTGTATCTTTCAATAAGGTTAATACCTATCAGTGGTATAAAGAAAGAGTATATAAATTAAAAGATCATGATCCATCTAATTATGAAGCTGCGGTTAGACTGGCAGATGAATTTGGAGATGAAATTCCAATAGGGATAATTTATAAAGAAGAAAAGCCTACTTTTAGATACAGGATACCATTTCTTGAAGATAAAGCTCTTGTAAACAGAAAAGTTAAAGTTCAGGATATGGAGTATTTGTTGGATGAATTTAAATAAAATTTAATGTAAGAAAAAAATTCAATTTTAGAGGAGGATAATAATGAATATTTATGATTTTGCTATTGATTTTGAAAGAGAAAATCGTGAGTTTTATGAAAAATGTGCTGCAGAATCAGCCAGCGATGATTTAAAACAGGTTTTTTTGGATCTAGCTGATGAAGAGAGAAAACATGAAGAAATAGTAAAACAGCTTAAAGCAGAAAAGAAAGTTGATGAAGTTGAAGCAGGTATTATGCCAAAAGCTAAAAAAGCTTTTGAAAAGATATCAAAAGACATTCCAGAAGGGGTACTGCCAAAAGAACAGGTTAATGTTTACAAACAGGCTAAAGAAATGGAAACAAAAAGTGATGAGTTTTATACAGAAAAAGCTGAAGAATCAGATCTTCCACAGGTCCAAAAAACATTTAAAAGGCTAGCTGAAGAAGAGAAAAAACACGAAAGAATTATGGACAGCATTGTTGAAATGGTAAACCGCCCTAATACATGGCTCGAAGATGCAGAATGGTATCATC
>CAZLIW010000119.1:0-6364 GCA_964559325.1 uncultured Halanaerobium sp.
ATATCGCCTTTGAGAACATTCAAAAGCTGTGGTAATTCATCAATGCTAAACTTTCGAATGAAACTACCGACTTTTGTGATCCGCGGGTCTTTTTTCATTTTGAAGATCACACCACCAGATTCATTTTGGTCTAACAGCTTATCTTTAACTTCATATGCACTCATCTCCGGTTTTAAATCATATGTTGCAATTTTAGGTGATGGAACAAGTATTCTGTCCTCATTTTTATATGATTCTTCAAGTCCACCATTGAAGAAAAATGTTACATGAGCATATTTCTCCGTTTCAGCAATACGCAGCTGTTTTAGACCTGCTCTGCTCAGAACTTCTCCCAGACAATCCTCTACTGATAAAGGAGGAAAAGCAGCCGGAAGATCAAATTCTTCATCATATTCTGTCATACAGACATAATAGAGATCTAAAGGATGTTCTGCCGGTCTTTTAAATCCATCAAATTCATCTATTTTTAAGGCCCTGGTAATCTGCCTGGCCCTATCTGCCCGGAAATTAAAGAAAATAACAGAATCATGATCCTCCATTCTGCCTACAGGACTGCCGTTTTCTGTTATAACAGCGGGTTCAACAAATTCATCATTTACTCCCTCAGCATAAGAATCTTCTACCACTTTAACTGCATCTTCTTTTTTAATTCCCTGACCTAACACTAATGCATCATATGCTTTTTGAGTTCTTTCCCATCGGTTGTCCCTATCCATTGTATAATATCTGCCGCTGACTGTTGCAATTTTTCCTGTCCCAACTTTATCCAGTTCAGCCTGCAGATCTTTTAGGTAAGAAACTCCACTTTTAGGAGGAGTATCCCTGCCGTCAAGTATAGGATGAATATATACTTTTTCTACATCTGCTTTATCCGCCATCTCTATCAGGCCAAAAAGGTGCTTTATGTGGCTGTGTACACCTCCGTCAGAGAGAAGCCCCATTAAGTGAAGTGCTTTATCATTATCTTTAGCCTGCTGAACTGCTTTTTTTAGAACTTTATTTGCCAGAAGTTCTCCATTTTCTACAGCCTTATTGATTCTTGTATAGTCCTGATAGACTATTCTTCCTGCACCAAGATTTAGATGGCCTACCTCAGAATTACCCATCTGTCCTTCCGGCAGACCTACTTTTTCTCCTGAAGCATGCAGAAATGCATGTGGATATTCTGATTTCAACTTGTCTAAATATTCTGTGTCAGCCTGATATACTGCATTACCTTCTGCATTTTCGTTTATCCCAAGCCCATCCATTATTATCAGGGCCAGGGGTTTTGGTCTTTCCATCAGCTCAACCTCCTTATAGCCTTATTTAAATTATAGGCTTATTTGTATTATTTATATAATTTTGATGTTTTTGTGATCATATCTGCAAACGAATCTGCAGATAGACTTGCTCCACCAACAAGTGCACCATCTATTTCTTCCTGAGCCATAATTTCTTCAACATTATGTGGTTTTACACTGCCCCCGTACTGAATTCTAATCTTATCGGCTGCCTCAGGAAAATCTCTTCTAATGCTTTCTCTTATAATGCCAATTACGCGATTGGCTTCTTCTGCAGAAGCTGTCTCACCAGTACCAATAGCCCAGATTGGTTCATAGGCAATAACTGCCTGTTCGACCTGTTTATCTGTTAAACCAGCCAGAGCAGCTCTTACCTGAAATTTCACTTTAGCTTCTGTTTCTTCAGCTTTTCTTTCAGAAAGTGTTTCACCAACACAGATAATTGGTTTTATACCTTTTTCAAAAGCAGATTTAACTTTTCTATTTACATCCTGATCATTTTCATCAAAGTACTGCCTTCTTTCAGAGTGACCCACAATTGTATATTCTACACCCATATCAGCCAGCATTTTGGCTGATATCTCACCGGTAAAAGCTCCAGAATCTTCCCAGTATATATTCTGAGCTCCGGTCTTTATTTTGCTGTCTGCCAGAATTTCTTTTGCTTTTGCCAGACACAAAGAAGTAGGACATACTCCCATTTCAACATTATCTACAGATTTAACCTTTTCTTTTAAAGCACTCACAAGTTCTTCTGCCTCATCAATATTTTTATTCATTTTCCAGTTGCCAGCAATAAATGGTTTACGCATTTATTAAACCCTCCTATTCGATAATGTCAGAAGCTTCTACTTCATCCAGTGCCTCTACACCTGGAAGCTTTTTTCCTTCAAAAAACATTAAAGAAGCTCCTCCACCAGTAGAAATATGGCTCATCTTATCAGCTACTCCAGCCTGATTGATGGCAGCAGCTGAATCTCCACCACCGATTACTGAATGAGCACCTGATTCAGCAAGAGCCTTTGCTAATTCAATAGTCCCATGAGCAAATTTCTCCATTTCAAATACTCCCAGTGGTCCATTCCAGATAACAGTTTTGGCGTTTTTAATAATCTCTTTATACTTTTTCAGGCTCTGAGGGCCACCACAGTCTAAAATTTGCCATCCAGCAGGAACTTCTTCAACAGAAACTATTTTTGTATCTGCATCATTAGAGAAATCATCAGCAATTACCACATCAATTGGAAGTACAATATCTACTCCTTTTTCTTCAGCTTCAGTCATCAATTTTTTAGCTAAGTCAACTTTATCAGCCTCAACCAGAGAATCTCCAACTTCATAACCTTTTGCCAGCAGAAAAGTATTGGCTATTCCACCAGCAACAATTAATTTATCTATTTTATTAATTAAGTTTTTGATTACATCAATTTTATCAGAAACCTTGGCTCCACCCATAATTGCCACAAATGGACTGGCTGGATTTTTCATTACTTCACCTAAGGCATTCAATTCCCGCTGCATTAAAAAACCTGCAGCAGCTGGCAAATACTCCGCAACTCCTACTGTAGTAGCATGAGCTCTGTGGGCAGCTCCAAAAGCATCATTTACATATACATCTGCCAGTGAAGCAAGTTCTTTGGCAAATTCCGGATCATTTGACTTTTCACCGGCATAAAAACGGCTGTTTTCTAAGACTAAAACTTCACCATTTTCCAGTTTATCAGCAGCTTTTTTAACATCTTCACCAATACAGTCATCGGCTTTTTTTACTTCTTTATTCAACAAATTAGCCAGTTCTTTTGCCACCGGATCCATACGAAGTTCCTCTTTAACTTCTCCCCCGGGGCGGCCCAGATGAGAGATGAGCAGTACTTTAGCATCTTCCCTAATCAGATATTCTATTGTTGGAAGAGCTGCTTCAATTCTTGTTTTATCTGCAACTTCTCCATCTTTCAAAGGAACATTAAAATCAACTCTAACCAGAACTTTTTTTCCTTTAAAATCTATGTCTTTAAGTGTTTTTTTCATCTTTATACCCCCTGCAAAACTGATAAATAGAAATTAGAATCAATAATAATCTGCTCCGGGTTAGTAAAATAATCCAGAGCAGATTATTTTATTATTACTAAAAATCAGATTGTAATTATTATAATCCTAATTTCTTCATTTTAACTGCCAGGTCAATTACACGGTTGGCATAACCCCACTCATTATCATACCAGGATAAGATTTTAACCTGATTACCCTGAATAATACGTGTGTGGTTTGCATCATAGATAGAAGAACGGGGATCTCCAATATAATCGCGGGATACAAGTGGTTCTTCCGTATAGCCAAGATATCCCTTCATTGACCCTTCTGAAGCTTCTTTCATTGCCTGATTAATATCTTCAACAGTAACATCTTTTTCCAGATCTACTACCATATCTACAAGTGAACCAGTAGGAGTAGGAACACGAACTGCCATACCATCCAGTTTTCCGTCAAGTTCAGGCAATACTAATGTAACAGCTTTTGCCGCTCCAGTAGTTGTTGGTACTATATTTTCTGCAGCTGCTCTACCTCTTGTAATCTTCTTCCAGGCAAATGGTCCATCAAGTATGTTCTGACTTGTTGTATAGGAGTGAATGGTTGTCATTAAACCTTTTTCAATTCCAAATTTATCATTCAATACTTTTGCAACAGGTGCCAAACAATTTGTTGTACAGGAAGCATTTGATACAACATCATGTTTTTTGGGATCATATTTGTCATCATTTACACCAAGTACTATTGTCAGATCTTCATTTTTGGCAGGTGCTGATATTATAACTTTTTTGGCTCCTGCTTCAATATGTTTTTTAGCATCATTTGCATCAGTAAATAGTCCTGTGGATTCAATTGCAATTTCTACTCCATTTTCTTCCCAGGGTAGATCAGCAGGATTTTTTTCTGCAAAAACTTTAATTTCCTTACCATCAACGATAATACTATTTTCTGTAAAATCTACCTCAGCATCAAATTTACCCTGACTGCTGTCATATTTCAGCAGATATGCCAGAGTTCTTGGTTCAACCAGATCATTGATTGCTACAAACTCCACCTCAGGATTATTAAATGAACTTCTTAAAGCAGCCCTTCCAATACGACCAAAACCATTAATTGCAACTTTTACACTCATCTATTATCTTCCTCCTTTAAAATAATTAATTAAAAGCAATTACTTTCTATTGCTTAATAAGTTGATCTAAAACACCAGATGCCTTTCAGGCCTCACCTCCTTTTAGCCTGATGATTTTTCTGGCTGTTATTTCATCTGTAATTAAAATATCCTGATACTGTGACGAAACTGCTGCGATAATTGCTTCAGCTTTGTTTTCTCCACCAGCAACTACTATAACTTTTTCTATATCTTTTAAATCCTCCAGGGTTAGGCCAACACTGGCTGTTGAATAAACAATCTTTCCCGAACTGTCAAAATAAAAACCAAAAGCTTCACTGACAGCTCCTTCAGTAAGAAGAAAATCTATTTCTTCCCTACTTAATCCCCTGCGGACAGCCATATCTTCAGCACTGCCAACTCCATGTATCAGTATATTTGCTTTATTTAAAATGTGCAGTGTTTTCTGTATGCTCGGTTCATGGCAGATCCGAGAAAAATTTTCTTCAGCAATATTGTCCGGCACATGTAGGAGGTGGTATCTACCTCCAAGTTTCTGGGCAATTTCAGCAGCAATAGTATTGGCCTGTATTTCAACATCTTCACCAAGACCACCTCTACCTGGAATAACAACCACATCATTTGGTTCCTGTCTGCTGTCCATCCTTGCAGCAACTTTTGACAATGTTGTCCCTCCGGTAACTGCAAGTATATCTCCACTTTTAATTTCTTCCTGCAGAAGCTGTGCTGCCAGCCTTCCTATCTCTACTTTTCTGTCTGTCTCCGGTACAGCTCCATTAACCAGTTTAACTTTTTTTAAGCCCAGAATCTTTTCCAGCTTTTTCTCCAAATTCTTAATATCTCTCAATTCTTTAATGTAATCATCTAATTCTACCAAAAATTCCTCCCCAGTTCTAGTAATCTGTGTACCAGCAGGAGTAATTCTTATAAAATAATTTTTTTCAAAAAATTCCAGAACATTTCTGATTTTTCTTTCACTCAAATTAAGCATATGGGCAAGTGCTCTTCTACCTATGGGCTGATGATAATAAATGCTTCTAAGTATATTATAACGTATTTGTGCAGTTTCTACTATTTCAGGTACTATTTTTTCCTGAATTTTGAAGAGTTTTTTCATAATAATCCTCCGCGTTGGAACGTTTTTGACCAAATGGAACAAAAAAGTCCCGATAGTGGAAAAAATAAAGCTGATTAAAAAAACCAGCCTTTTCTTTCTTCAATATATTATCTTCTATAATAATCTATAAATTCCTGCCTGAATTACAAAAAAATTTATTAGTAAAAATCGATTAAGGCCTCTTATATTTCTTTTTTCTTCTGCGTGAAGATGGAATCCCCATCTCATTTCTGTATTTAGCCAGTGTTCTTCTGTTGAGATCTAAATTTTCATTATGAGAAATTAAATCTGATAGTTTAGAATCACTGAGAGGAGCTTCTGGATCTTCTGACTCTATATATTTGCGGATAATGGCTTTTATGCTGTGAGAAGAAATCCCATTAATACCACTTGAAAAAAAATATTTCAAACTGAACAGGCCTCTGGGAGTCTGCATATATTTATCACTGGCTGCTCTGCTAACAGTTGATTCGTGCATATCAATAATTTCAGCAATATCATCCATAGTCATTGTTTTCAGAAATTCAATTCCATTATCAAAAAATTCTTTCTGCCGTTCTACAATTGCTTTTGAGAGCCGATAAACCGTTATCCTCCTCTGTTCAATACTTTTTATCAGCCAGAGTGCTGACTTATATTTTTTCTCCAAAAATTCTGAAGTTTCACTGTCATTTTTTTCTTTCATCATCTGAAAATACATTGGATTTATGCGGAGAATTGGACTTGCCTTTTCATTTAAAATTATAACATAATCTCCTTTTATCTCTTTAACAATAATATCCGGTATTATATATTCAGGCTCTT
>CAZLIW010000120.1:0-6349 GCA_964559325.1 uncultured Halanaerobium sp.
TCTATTTTTAAAAATCTTAAATTTCCCATCTTCCGGCCAGTTATTAAAAACTGCAATTATTATACCTATTAAAGCAGCAAGAGGAAAATATATTTTCAATACTAAAGCAAGAAAAAGAATCATAAAAATAGGAAAAAAGGCTCTGCAGAAATTATATATATTCTCTGTAAAACTGGTTCTATTTTTATGTTTTTTTTCAGAATCTAAATTTCTAAAAAGTACAAAATAAGCAATTATTATACCGGCCAGCATTATTACAGCATTATATTTTATTATCGATACCGCACTCCTGTTTAACATACTGCTGGCAACAATAATAGAAGAATATAATGGATAGATAAAATATCCAATATGGCGGTAAAAAAGATTTATCGCTGTTTTTCTGTTTTTATCCAAACCAATTTTATCTCCACTTTCATTTATCATTGGTGCAGAAAGAATTGCCCCTCCTGGAGCAGATAATGTACCAATCAGAGCCGGCAGAATCATGCTTAATATCTTTCCATCTTTAAAGATATTAATACAGGCATCTATCATTCTTTTCATATCTCCTGTCAGATCCATTAAATAACCCAATCCACTTATAAGTGTTACAACGAGCATAAGCTGTATTGTAGTTGGATCCTGAAGAGTTATTATTATATTATCAAATAGATCAACAAAACTAAAACCACTAAAAAAATTAAGTATTACCGCACCAGTTAAAAGAGATAGTCCCATATTATAATCTTTAAAAATCAAAAAAACTGCTGTAGAAAAAGCAATAATTAAACCCAGTATATTCAAAAAATCACCTTCTAATATTAATATAAATATTCAAAAAACACAATTAAATAAATCGGTTCACAACCTCACAAGCTAATTTAGATTTCAGCTAAAATACATATTAAACTTTAATCTATCATGAATTTAATGATATACAAAAAAATATCTTATGTAAAATTAAATTTGCAGACAGGAAAAGTGGATGGAGCACAAAAACAGCTTCCATCCACTTGAATTTTGATATTAATTTCCACAGTAATTTAAAACTCTGGGTATATTAAACAGTTCATCATGGCCGAGAACTTCAGCTTTCGTTTTTTTACCTGAAGCAACTTCCAGCATATAATTAAATATTATCTTACCCATTGAATCAATATCTTCCTCACCCAGAATAACTTTTCCGGCATTAACATCAAGATTAAATTTCATTTTTTGATAGGTCTCATCATTTCCTGTTATTTTTATCACAGGAGCAGTTGGAAATCCAGTAGGTGTACCTCTCCCTGTTGTAAAGAGAACAATCTGGGCACCTCCTGCAACCAGACCTGTGGTAGATTCTCCATCCTGACCGGGAGTATCCATAAAATTAAGTCCTTTTGCCTGCAGCTTTTCTGCGTATCTGACTGCACCAGTTATAGGTGCGGTTCCAGTTTTATGAATATTACCCAGCGCCTTTTCTACCACTGTGCTAACTCCTCCATCAAAATTACCGGTAGAAATAAGTGCAGAGCGGTGCCTGTATTTTTCCGAAGCGGTTGATCTTGCAAGTTCTCCTTCAGTTCTTTCAACTGAACTGAGCATCTTTTCTGAAACTTCATCATTCACACAGCGTCGCCTTAAAATGTGCTCAGCCCCCAGCAATTCGGTGGTCTCACTAAATACTGAAGAACCTCCTTCATCTATCAAAATATCAGATGTTTTTCCGATGGCAGGATTTGCAGCTATCCCTGAAGTGGCATCAGTACCACCACATTCTAAACCAATTGTTAGTTCAGAAACATCAATTTCTTCTCTTGCAAAAGAATTGACTATTTCATTCAATTGATACAGTTTTTCTGTACCAGCTTTGACAGCTTTTATTGAATCTCCTTCTTCCTGAATAACAACTTTTTCTACAGGTTTTCCGCTAGCTTTTACTGCATCGTAAAATTCCTGTGGAGTAAATCTCTCACAACCCAATCCAACAATTAAAACTCCACCTATATTGGGATGTGTGGCAAGATTTTTGAGTGTTCTTGCTGTCTGCTCCAGGTCTTCACCCACCTGGCTGCAGCCAACAGGATGAGTTAAGCTTACAGCATTATCTATATTTGCTGCAATCTGTTCTGCAACTTTATTTGCACAGAAGACTGATGGGATTACTGCCAGAAAATTTCTTACACCGGCAGAACCATCTTCTCGTCTGTAACCCATAAATTTCATTTATCATCACCTGCTTTCAATCTGCCGCGATCTGATACTATATTGTGGTTGTGAATCCAGGTTCCAGCAGATATATCTTCTTCTGCATATGCAATAACTTCACCATATTTAACTATTTTTTCATCTTTTTTTATATCATTAAGTGCTATTTTATGCCCGAATTTTATATTTTCATTAAGTTCATATTTTTTGTTATTATAGACATAATGATCTCCAGCAGATGCATCAGAAAGAAGTACTGCCACATTGTCTTTTTTACTTATTTTGAGTATATTTATTTCGCTAATTTTAATCACTTCTCCCTATATTTAAAGACTGCACCTTCACCAGCATCACTTACCATTTTGGCATAAGTTCTGAGAAAGCTGTTTTCAGCCACTTTCATCGGCACTTTCTCCCAGTTTTCTCTACGCTTCTGAAGCTCTTCATCAGAAACCTTCAGGTCAAGCTTTCGCTCAGGAATATTTATTTCTATAATATCTCCGTCTTTAATAAAAGCAATATTTCCACCTGCAGCAGCTTCTGGAGAAACATGACCAATACAGGGACCTCTTGTTGCACCGGAATATCGTGCATCTGTAATCATAGCTACAGATTTACCAAGTCCCATTCCAACCAGGATTGCAGCAGGAAGTGACAGTTCTCTCATACCCGGGCCACCAGCCGGTCCTTCATAACGAATTACAAGTACATCACCGGGCTTAACTTTACCTGAAAGCAGAAGCTCTTTAACTTCTTCTTCAGAATCTGCTGTTACAGCAGGTCCTCTGTGAACCAGCATTTCTTCATCGACTCCACTTTCTTTTACAATCGATCCTTTAGGAGCAAGATTACCATGCAGAACAGCAAGCCCACCTTTCTCTGCCAGCGGATTTTCGAGTGATTTAATTACTTCATTGGGAGTAAACTCTACCTTGTCAAGAAGATCACTCATCTTTTCACCTGTTATAGTTCTAAAATCTGTATATAACTGTGGCGAAAGAGCCTTTAGTAATCCATAAACTCCTCCTGCTTTGTGGTAATCACTCATATGAAACTTTGAAGCAGGCTTAAACTTTGCCAGCAGTGGTGTAGTCTGACTGTACTCATCAAATAATTTTAGTGGCAGTTCATAACCAAATTCAGAGGCAATTGCCTGAAGATGTAAAATAGCATTTGTTGATCCACCTACAGCCATTAAATACCTAACCAGGTTTTTAATGGTTTCTTCATTAATCATCTCTCTAGCCGTAATATTATTTTTTACCAAATCTACTGCCAGTTTACCTGTTTCTTTTGCTTTATGCATCCGCTGAGAATCAACAGCCAGCATTGTAGAAGACCCAGGAATTGATAGTCCTAAAGCTTCAACAAATGTACTCATAGTCATAGCTGTTCCCATCATAGATCAGGTTCCAACTGTAGCACAGGTAGTTGATTCTATCTCATAAAATTCTTCTTCAGTTATTTCACCAGATTTAACTCTGCCCATTGCTTCTTTTATATCACAGGTTACAAGTTCTTCTCCACCTATTTCGCGCGGGAGCATCACACCACCTGTCAAAAATGCAGTTGGAAGATCAAGTCTGGCTGCTGCCATCAGCATCCCAGGAACTATTTTATCACAGGAACAGAGCATAACAAGCCCATCATACTGTGATGCCTGAACCATTAACTCTATCGAAGCTGCAATAATATCTCTAGAAGGCAGAATATAGTGCATACCTTTACCCTGGGCTACCGCATCACAGGGAGCAATGGTATTAAATTCAACCGGCATTCCTCCAGCTGCATAAATACCCTCTCTAACATATTTTGCCATATCTCTTAGGTGATAATGAGCAGGATTGCTTTCACTAAATGAATTAACTATTGCAATTTGCGGTTTTTTGAGATCTTCATCTGTATATCCCATTGTTCTATACATGGCTCTGGCATAAGCACCTGTTACACCTTCCATATGTTTTTGACTTCTCAGCTCTTCCAACTATTTCACCTCCGGATCATATTTGACTATCATTCTATGTGAATACTGCATTACAGCTATTCTTGCATCTTCTCCAAAATCGGCCAGTGCCTGATCCACAGCTTTTTGAGCTGTATCTGCATAACTCATATGAATTTTTTCGAAAACATCTTTTTCTAAATATGACTGAGCCATAACTACTTCATGATCAGACAGAACCTGTGCAACACCATAAGCTCTATGGTGGCCCGGCTCAAACTCCTCAAAAGCTCCTACAACATCTACAACTTCCTGTGGAGTTTCATATTTAGCAAGAGTATCATAAAATACATGATTATAGATTCCATCTTCCATGGGTGAGACCATAATCAGTCTGGCACCTTTATCAACACATGGATATTTTACAGCTGAACCTGCTACCGCACAGACTCCCATTGCTGAAACATGATAAAGATTGGAATCTTTTGGATATCCACTTGCTACTACTAAAACATCAGCTTTTTCTGGAACCTTTACTTCAAACATCTCTCTAACATAAGCTACTATATCTCTGTGAGCTTCTTCTACTTTTCCAGCCTGTACATAGAATAATTCCTCTTCTTCGTTCATAACACCATTTATCAGAAAATCAACTTCTGCCATTTCTGCCATTTCTAGACTTGAAAGGTAGAATGGATTGTCTTCCACTATTCCAAAGCTTGCCTGAGGATTGTCAACTATTACAGGTCTATGGGTAGAACTAATGGTTTCATCACTTGCTACTCCAACAGAAACCATTTTTCCTCCACCACTAAATCCGGCAAATGGATGTGGTAAAACAGTCCCAAGTGCGATTTTTAAATCTGCTTCGTAAAACTGTTTATTGATTTTTACGGGATGACCAAAAGAAGTTTCTCCCAAATCAACCATCTCACTGTCAAATGCACTGTGGCATACATAATTTACTTTACCATATACTTCCCCAAGCTTATCTTTAACTTCTTCTTCATAAGCAGGTCTGTGGGAACCAGGTCCAATCATTACAGTAATATCATCATTTTTCAACCCTGCTTCATTAAGCATTTTTACAATTATAGGCAGTGCTATTTTTTCAATGTTTGGTCGGGAATGATCTGTTATTGCTATAACTGCATTTTTTCTGTCTCCAGCAAGTTTTTTAAGTGAATCAGCTTTAACAGGATTCTCCAGTACTTTTTTAATAGCACCAGCTGTATCTGATATTTTTTCTTTTTCTTCTACATCAAAGACACCGATTAAATTCTTTTCAGGAATATCAACAGGAACATATTCGTTTTTACCATAAGGTATTTTTGCTTCCATATTATTCGCTCCCCAGTTTTTCTTCTGCCTTTTTATAGGCCTCCTCATAGCTTAACTCTATCCTTGCTACACCGGACTTTACAGCTGCTTCGGCTACTGCTGCTGCAACATGTGGCCCAACTCTGCTATCAAAAGGCTTTGGAATTACATATTCTTCTGTAAGTTCTTCTTCACTAACCAAATCTGCCAGTGCCTGTGCGGCCGCCAGCTTCATTTCCATATTAATCTCTGTTGCTCTTACATCCAGTGCTCCGCGGAAGATACCCGGAAAAGCAAGTACATTATTGATCTGATTTGGATAATCAGAACGACCTGTTCCTACAATTCTGGCTCCTGCTTTTGTGGCAAGCTCCGGGTCTATTTCTGGATCAGGATTTGCCATAGGAAATACTATTGGATCATCAGCCATATCTTTTACCATCTCTTCAGTCATTACATCTGCTACTGATACTCCAAGAAAAATATCCGCTCCCTTTATTACATCTCCTAACTCGCCTTTTTCTTTGTTAGGATTAGTTTTCTTTGCAATCTTTTCTTTAATTTCATTCATGTTTTCTCTGCCTTCGTAAAGTGCTCCACGGCTATCTAAAAGTATTACATTTTTAGCTCCTTTTTCCATTATGATTCCAGCCAGAGAAATTCCAGCAGCTCCTGCACCATTAATAACTACTTTTAAATCTTCAAATTTCTTATCTAAAATTTTAAGAGAGTTAATAAGTGCACCTAAAGTAATGATTGCTGTTCCATGCTGATCATCATGAAAAACAGGAATAGGCATTTCTTCTTTTAATTTTTCTTCTATTATAAAGCATTCTGGTGCTTTAATATCTTCAAGATTGATTCCACCAAAAATAGGTTCCATCATCTTTACTGCATTAATTATTTCTTCTGGATCTT
>CAZLIW010000121.1:0-6313 GCA_964559325.1 uncultured Halanaerobium sp.
CTGTGGAGTTTTAGATAAATCAATAAAATTGTTGGAGACAGAAGATTTTAATCTCGCCCGCGAAATACTGGAGGCAGAGAAGAGGTTGGATAAACTGCAGCTTCAGTTTAGAGAAGAAAATATTGCCAGAATAAAAGGCGCAGCAAAAGAAGTATGTGATCCCAATGCCGGTATAATACTGCTGGAAATTCTGGATGATATGGAGCATGTAAGTGATCAGCTTGCAGATATTGCTCACAGTATTCTGGAAATTTATGAGGTAGATAAAGAACTGCTGACAGAAGATTTAAAAGAAGAAGTGATTTAAAGATTTAACATAAATTTAACATAAAATTTGGTGATTACTACTAAGACTCCTTTTTAAAGGGGTCTTTTTTTGTTATACTTGGTTTATAAAGTTATCAATATAAATAAATTATAGGCAGCTTAAAGTGATAATTGATTTTAATAATAATAAAATAAAAATTTTAAGCAAAATATTTTATCAGGAGGAAAGATAATGGAAAAGATTCTCGTTGTTGATGATGAAAAACATATAAGAGATCTTATTAAATTTAATTTAGATAAAGCTGGATTTCAAGTTTTAACGGCTGCAGATGGAAAAGAAGCTTTAAAAATCTTAAATAATAATATTGATTTAATTGTTTTGGATTTGATGCTTCCGGAGATAGATGGGCTGGAAGTATGCAGAAAAATGCGTGCTGATGATAAACTGAAAAACATTCCCATAATTATGCTTACAGCAAAAGGGGAAGAGGTTGATAGAATACTTGGTCTTGAGATGGGTGCCGATGATTATATGACAAAACCATTCAGCCCCAGAGAGTTAACAGCACGGATTAAAGCTATCTTTAGAAGGTTAAGCCAGATGAATACATCAGATAAATTTGAAGAAGAAATTTTTGAAGAAGGAAATATTAAAATTGATACTGGACGACATGAAGTTAGGGTAAACGGAAAAGAAATAAGCCTTACTCCTAAAGAATTTGAGCTGATCCGCTATTTGATTATAAATAAAGGAAGAGTTTTGAGTAGAGATCTGCTGCTGGAAAAAATATGGGGATATGAATATGCTGGTGATACAAGAACAGTTGATGTTCATGTGAGAAGACTGCGTAAAAAAATAAATAAAAATTATATAGAAACTGTAAGAGGGGTGGGATATAAATTTGTTAAACTGGAGTAAATATGGTATAAGAAACCGCTTATTTATTATTTTTATAGTTATACAGCTTTTGATAATAGGGCTGTCATTTTATTATTTCACAGATAATCATAGAGATTTTTATTTCAATCAGCTTAAAATTAGTCTGGAAAACTATGCCCACCTCATACTTGAAGAAAAAGGAGAAATGCTGCTGGACACACCTTCAAAAGAACTGGAAGAAATGGTTTTGAAATGGGGTAGGCATACTGGTGCCAGAATTACCATTATAAATAAAGCTGGTCAGGTTCTGGCAGATTCGCGCTATGATATATCTAAGATGGACAACCACAAAAATAGACCGGAAATTTCTGCTGTTTTTTTGGGAGAGGAAAGTGCCGAATCTATAAGGAAAAGTGATACATTAGAAGAAGAAATGCTTTATTTATCTTTACCTATAACTAATTCTGGTAAAATGGTCGGTGTTTTAAGGCTTGCCAGGAGCTTAAGTTTTATTAGAGGTGTTCTAATAGAAGATATAAAAAGTTATCTTATTTTCTTTTTTATTCTGGCAATTTTAACAGTGTTTTTAACCTGGCGTCTTACATCAACTGTAATATATCCACTTGAAAAAATGACAGAAACAGCTGCAAATATAGCAGAAGGAGATTTTTCTCAGCGAATTCCTACCAGAAGATACAGCAGTGAAATTGAAAAATTGGCAGGAATGTTTAATTTTATGGCCGATAAGCTTGAACATAAGATTGATGAAATATCAAGTGAAAAAAATAAAATGGAGACAATTTTAAGCAGTATGGTAGATGGTGTTATTGCAACCGATAGAAAACACAGGATAGTTTTGATAAATCCAACAGCAAAAAAAATTTTTAAAATTAAAAAAGATAACATTAAGGGTATAGAATTAATTGCTTCAGTTTTCAGCCATAGAATTGATATGTATTTGGAAGAGGCTTTAATGGAAAAAAGAACTATAACAAGAGAGATAATTTATCAAAATCCTGATAAAGTTATTATGCAGACAACCTTTTCTCCGATTTTTGAAGAAGATGGGAGTATCAGTGGTGGTATAATAGTATTTACAGATATCACAGAATTAAGAAAGCTGGAGACAGTTCGCAATGATTTTGTTGCCAATGTTTCCCATGAACTCAGAACACCACTAACATCAATTATTGGTTATGTTGATACACTTTTAGATAATGATATTGATGATCCAGAAATTAGAGAAAAATTTCTAAAAATTGTTAAAACAGAAGCAGATAGGCTGTCAATTTTAATTAAGGATCTGCTTAACCTATCAAAAATTGAAGGCTCCAGCCCTGATTTAAAAGCAGAAAATCTAAATAAGATTATAGATAAAACTGTTAATTTGCTGACAGATAAAGCAGAAAAGAAAGATATAGTAATAGAAAAAGAGATTGAAGCAGATCTTCCACCTGTATATATGGTTAAGGAACAGATAGAACAGGTTATGATTAATCTTATAGATAATGCGATTAAATATACTAGAGATAATGGTAAAATAAAAGTAGCAGCTTATAAAAAAAATGACATTATTTATGTCGAGGTGGAAGATAATGGGATCGGAATTCCAGAAGAAGAAAAAGACAGGATTTTTGAAAGATTTTATCGTGTTGATAAAGCACGGTCGCGTTCACTTGGTGGGACCGGAATTGGTCTTTCTATAGTAAGGAATATAATTAAACAGCACGGAAGTGAAATTAATCTTGAAAGCAGAGAAGGCAGGGGGACTAAGTTTATCTTTTATTTAAAAAAGGCTAAATAATCTTCATAATCAACAAATAATTGTCTTAGTTTTAAATTTTTCTATTTCTTTTATATCTTCTTTGTGGCAGCTCAGATCAGAAGGCTGAGCAATTCCCCCCCTCGGTTTATTGACATATGTTCATAATAATGATAATATTTGGATGTAGTTAAATAATTAGGGGGAATTGTTCTAATGGGGAATATTTTTGTTCTGGGAATTGTAATGTTTATAATTGCTACTTTTATGGCTATGGTTGGTAAAGGGGGAGGAAATTTTTATCTACTGGCAATGATTTCAGCGGGAGTTTCAATGCAGCATGCGGCGACAACTTCTCAGTTGATTATGATGACAACTGCTGGAGTTTCGATGCTGGTTTTTAATAAAAGCAAAAGAATCGACTGGAAACTGGCTTTAATAATTGACCCAGCTACTGATATTATGGCTTTTGTAGGAGGTTATCTGGCAGGTGGTTTTGATGATTATATTCTTAAGCTGATTTTTGCCGGAATATTAATTGTTGTTTCTTTTTTTATGTTTTTACCGGTTAAAGAGAGAAAAATAAGTTCAAAAAATAAATTTGGCTACTGGAAAAGAGAATTTAATGGTTATAATTATGTAGTTAACTTGTGGTTTGCAATTCCAATAGCAGCAGCAACTGGTTTTTTTGCTGGAGCGATCGGAATTTCAGGAGGATCATTTAAAGTACCATTGATGGTTTTGGCCTGTGGAGTTCCAATTACAGTTGCAGTGGGTACTTCTTCTGCTATGGTTGCTGTAACAGCATTAACCGGTTTTTTGGGCCATAGTTTACATGGAAATATTAATTTAGGATTATCTATTCCACTGGCTTTAATTGCAGTAGTTGGAGGTATAGTTGGAAGTAGAACAGCAATTAATATAAATAGTAAGAATTTAAAATTAGTATTTGCCCTTATAAATACTGCTGCAGCAATATTTATGATAGTTAATATTATAAGATGACTGGAGATAGTTTTTTTCTAGAAAAATAAAGTATTATGTAAGATTTAAAAATGTTTGCAGGGCAGCAAGACCGTAATACAGAGATAGATAATTAAAATATTGAATTATAAAAATATAATTTCAAACCGCCGTGGAGGCGGTTTTTTTGTTTACATATTGTTAACATAAGAGAAATGTTAGTGTAACAATTAAATGTTAAATTATTATTAGAGCAAAATTAAAGAATAAAATTATTAATCCTTAAGGGGGAAAATTATTAATGTCTAAAATTAATTCATTTTTTGTTTTCATGGTTTTACTGCTGGTTGCTGTTATGCCTCTAAATGTAATGGCTGAAGATTCTCTTACAATTCAGGGTTCTTCAACTGTACTGCCGATTGCACAGAAAGCTGCAGAAGTTTATATGGAAAATAATTCTGGTGTAAATATCTCTGTTCGTGGTGGTGGATCTGGTAATGGTATTGCAGCAATGATTGATGGAGCTGTTGACATTGCTGATGCTTCTAGATTTATCAAAGAAAAAGAAGTTAATGCAGCTGTAGAAAACGGTATTTTTCCTGTGCCACATAGAGTAGCCATGGATGGTATTGCTGTAGTAATTAATCCAGCAAATATTGTAGAAGAATTAAGTCTTGAAGATTTAAAGGCTATCTATACTGGTCAGGTTACAAACTGGAAAGAATTTGGTGGAGAAGATATGGAAATAGTTGTTGTATCTAGAGATTCAAGTTCTGGTACATTTGAAGTATTTAATGACATTGCACTTGGTGGAGAAAGATTATTTCAGGGTGCACTTTTACAGGCATCTAATGGTGCAGTAGGTGGTTTGGTTGCAGATACAGAAGGTGCAATTGGTTATGTTGGTCTTGGTTATCTCTCAGAGTCTCTAAAAGCTGTTAAAGTAAATGGAGTTACTCCCTCTAATGAAACTGTAGCAAGTGGAGAATTCCCAATTGCACGTCCACTATTTATGTTCACTGATGGCTGGCCAGAAGGATTGACAGCTAAGTTCATTAACTTTATATTAAGCAAAGATGGACAAAAATTAGTAGAAGATCAGGGATTTGTGCCACTTTATTAATAAAGAATTAATTACAATATGATTATCAAATTGTTAAATAGATAAACAATATATATTTGTAGCTGCTATAAGATGGAAAAAGGGAGGGGCCCCTCCCTTTTTCTGGATGTTTATTTATAAAAAATTTACACCTTAATGAAAGAGGTGAGTTTTGTGTTAAATTGGAAAACCAAAGAAAAAATCATTAAAAATATACTTTTGTTTTTTGCTTTTTCTTCTATTTTATTTTTAACAGGGATTATAGTTGTGCTCTTTAATGAAGGAGCTCCAATTTTTACTAAAGTTGGTATATTTAAATTTATGTTCACAGGTGACTGGTATCCAACCTATGATCCAGCAGGATTTGGTATTTTTAATCTTCTTGCAGCTTCAATTGTTGTGACAATTGGTGCTATGGTATTTGCAGTTCCATTTGGAGTGGCTTCAGCAGTATATATTTCTTATATATTACCCAAAAGATTCAAAAATATTGTAAAACCAACAATTGAAATGCTGGCAGGTATTCCATCTGTAATCTATGGACTTTTTGGTATGAAAATTTTGGGACCTTATATCAGAGAATTATTTGGGCTGCCTACGGGTTTAAATGCTTTAACTGCAATGATTATGCTGGGTATTATGGCACTACCTACAATTGTAAGTCTGGCAGAAGATGCTATTACTGCTGTTCCCAAAAGTTTTAGAGACGCTTCTTTAGCACTTGGAGGAACAAGATTGGAAACAATGGTGAGAGTAATCTTACCAACTGCATCTTCTGGAATAGTGACAGCAATTATCCTTGGCATGGGGAGAGCAATTGGAGAAACAATGACAGTGCTAATGGTTGCAGGAGGAGCTTCGCTTTTTCCTTCTAATATTCTTAAACCTGTTCGACCTATGACTGCAACAATAGCTGCAGAAATGGGTGAAGCTCCTGTGGGAAGTGAGCACTATCAGGCACTTTTTGGAATAGCAATTATATTATTTATAATAACTCTTATTTTTAATATTTTTGCTGATATTGCACAGCAGAGATTTAAAAAGAAGGTGAGTGGAGAATAATGGAAAGTAAATTAATTAAGAGAAAACTAACTGAAAAAGTTATTTTTAATATACTTGGTTTATTTTTGTGGGCATCTATTGCTATTCTGGGAATAATAATCTTTTTTATTTTCAAAAGAGGAATTGGTGTTATAAGCTGGGAATTTATAACTTCAATGCCCGCAAATGGAATGACAGAAGGTGGTATACTGCCGGCAATTATTGGATCTTTTTATCTTGTATCAGGAGCGATTTTATTTGCTGCTCCTTTAGGAGTTTTTGCTGCAATCTATATGAT
>CAZLIW010000122.1:0-6262 GCA_964559325.1 uncultured Halanaerobium sp.
TTTCTGCTGATTAGTGATAATATTGCTAGAGCAATTATGCCTCCTTTAGAACTGCCGGTAGGTATAATTACTGCAATTGCTGGTGGACCATATTTTATATACCTTCTTCGTAAAAAAAGTAAAAACATTTGGTGATTAATATGATAAATATAAAAAAACTTGAATTCAAATATGGCAATATAGATATTTTGAAGAAAATTGATCTTTTTTTAGACGAAGAATCATTTGTAGGTATAATTGGACCTAATGGTTCTGGAAAATCGACATTACTAAAAAATATAAGTAATGTGCTCCAGCCAAATAAAGGCAGTGTTATAATAGATAATATTCTTTTGTCCAAATATCGAGCAAAAGATCTTGCCAAAAAAATTGCTGTTGTTTCACAAGATACTAATATAGATTTTAATTTTAACGTTTATGATATCATTATGATGGGTAGAAATCCCTATCAGGATCGCTGGGGAAGAATTACTGCTAAAGATAAAGAAATGGTTAAAAGAGCTATGACTCTTACTGATACTTACAGTCTTTCAGAAAAAAATATTAATGAATTAAGTGGTGGTGAAAGGCAGCGAGTAATTATTGCTAGAGCTCTTGCACAGGATCCTGAAATACTTCTTCTTGATGAACCAACTTCCAATCTTGATATAAATTATCAGGGAGAAATATATGATATTTTATCCTATTTAAATAAGGAATTATCTATAACAATTGTAGCTGTTTCTCATGATTTAAACTTAACAGCTCAGTACTGTGAAAAATTAGTTTTATTGGATGAAGGACAAATTCATTCTGTTGGAACAGCTGAAGAAGTTTTAACTGAAGAAAATATAGCTGGTGTATATTCAACCAGAGTTATTATAAAAAATAATCCTCTTTCTAATAAACCTTATGTTACACTTATTCCACACGCATATAAAAAAAGAGCTGAAAAAAATAGCAGAGATTTTAAGATTCATATTATTGCTGGTGGTGGAACAGGGGAAAGATATATGGAATTATTATGGCAGAATCGGTATAAACTATCGGCAGGTGTTTTAAATCAGGGTGATGCAGATTGGCAGACTGCCCGAAGATTAGATATTGACATTGTTGAAGCTCCTCCATTTGTTGATTTTCGCAGTAAAGATATTGAAGCAAATCGGAACTGTCTAAAAAAATCAGATCTTATTGTAGTGACTGATGTTCCTTTTGGACGAGGTAATTTGGCCAATCTAAAGCTGGTTTTGGAATTTGTTGAAACACCTAAAGTTCTTTTTAACACAGCACCGATTCAGGATAGAGATTACACAAGTGGAAAAGCATCAGATTTGTGGAACAAAATATCTCTGCATAAAAACACTTTAATTTTAAACAGAAAAGATAATTTTTTATCTGTTATAAAAAAAGCAGAAAAAATGAGGTGGAGCAAGTAAATGATAAAAGCTGCCAAATTAGATGAAGAATATTTTGTTGTTATAATTCCGGGAGAAGAGTTAATTGAAACAGCAGCTAAAGTACAGAAAATAGTTGCTGAGCATTATAATCTTTATTCAGATCAGCTCTATCCCCAGCTTCATATAACAATTGACAGGATAGATAAACAGAAAAAGGATTTAGCAGTAAAAATACTGAATGATATAGTAAGAGAACACAAAAAAATTAATATCGAGATAGACAGATTTAGCTGTATTAAATTTTCTGATGAGCATCAGCTTGTATTAGAGGTTAATGAAACAGAAACTTTAACGAATTTTGCTGAGGAAGTTCACAAAAATCTTTTAGATGCGGGTATATCTACAATAAAAAATTATGATGAATGGATTTTTCATATTACAATTATAAGCAATATATTTGCAAAAAATCCTATTCCTGTAGATGAACTTAGAGAAATTTGCCTGTTTATGGAAGGAATGTCCAGACCTTTATCAGCAGAGGCAGAAAAAATTGAAATCTGGCGGCCTACATTAGATCCAGTTAATAAGATTATAGAAAGTTTTAATTTATAAAATTATTGGAGTGATTTAAATGAATAATAATATTAAAGGGTTTATATTTGATCTTGATGGTGTAATTACTGATACTTCAGAATATCATTTTCAGAGCTGGAAACAGCTGTCTGAAGAAGAAGGGTTTGAGTTCAATAGGGAAATAAATGAAAAATTAAGAGGGGTTTCTAGAATGAGATCTCTTGAAATTATCCTTAATGGTAAAAAATTAAGTGATTCGGAAAAAAAGGAACTTACTGACAGGAAAAACAAGCATTATCAGCAGCTTCTAGAAAATCTTAATAAAGATAATATTATCGGCAATATGGAAAATATTCTTAAGACTCTAAAAGAAAGAAATTTTAAAATAGCAGTTGCTTCTTCCAGTAAAAATGCCAAAAAAGTCTTAAAACGCTTAAAAATAATTGATATTTTTGATACTATTTCTGATGGTACGAGTGTTGAGAATGCAAAACCAGCACCAGATTTATTTCTGCACACTGCCGAAAAATTGGGTTTAAAACCTGAAGAATGTGTTGTTATAGAAGATGCAGAATCAGGTATTAAAGCAGCTTTAAAGGCAAATATGCGGGCAGTTGGTATTGGACCAGAAGAAAGACTAAGTGGAGCAGATATAATTTATTCTGAAGTTTCAAAACTGAATATTGATGAGATATTAAATTTTGCTGAAAAAAATAAAAAATAAAAGGAATTTAAGAGTTTGCCGCGAAATATATATTATAATAAGAGTTGGGTAAACTCTTTTTATTTTTTGTTAAAGCAAGCGTTTGTGTAAACGGGGGTGTTACAGGCAGATTACTCTTAAAGATATTGCCAGAATGGCGGGAGTTGCAGAATCTACAGTCTCACGTGCTTTAAATGACAAAAAAGGTGTTGGTGAAAACACTCGAAAAAAAATTATTGAAATTGCAGAAAAATATGATTACAGACCGAATAAACTTGCCCGGGGACTTGTTTCTAAAAAGACAAATATGATTGCTCTTATTTTGTCAGACATGGAAAATCAGAGTTATATAGATATTGTAAAAAATATAGAAATTGAAGCAGAAAAAAATAACTACCAGATTATACTCTGCAACACAAATGGTAATATAGAAAAGGAAAAATCTTATTTAAATTTGCTGGAATCAAATCAGGTTGATGGAGCTATTTTTATTGGTGGAGGACTGGTTGGGCAGTATCTGCTTAATGCAAGTTTTAAGGAAAGCAATAAAATAGTATTAATTAACAGATTATCTGACGAAGGATTTTTCCCTACGGTTTTAACTGATTATGGAGATGGCATCTACCGAGCAGTAAAACATCTTTTGAATAATGGATACAAAAAGATTGCTTTAATTTCTGGTGATTTAAATATTCTAACTGAAGAAGAAAAGTTTAATGGGTACAAAAGAGCTATTACAAAATATAATATTAATTTTGAAAAAAAGTTGTTAGTAGAAACAAATGGGAAAAGAATTGAAGGTTATAACGCTTTTATAAAATTAATTGAAGGAGGAATAATCCCTGATTCTTTTATTGTGACCCAGGAGCTTTTAACTATTGGTCTTGTTGAAGCTGTAAAAACTGGTGGATATTTTATACCGGAAGATTTTGCTATCATTGGTTCAGGTGATAATATATTAACTTCTGCTGTTGACCCACCACTAACTGTTATAGCAGAGCCAGTTGAAGAATTAGCTGAACTGGCTTTTAATGATTTGATAAAGATTTTAAATAATGATAAAGAAAATTTTTCAATCAGGGTTTTGACTCCACAATTAATAATTAGGGAGTCTTCTAAACGTAATAAATAACTAGGCTTATTTTAGGGAGGTAATTTAATGGCAAATGTAACTTTAAAAAACGTTTATAAAAGATTTGGAGATTTTGTCGCTGTTCAGGATCAGAATTTGAAGATTAAAGACAAAGAATTTTTAGTACTTGTCGGCCCTTCAGGATGTGGTAAATCTACCACCCTGCGTATGATAGCTGGATTAGAAGAAATCAGTGAAGGGATTATTGAGATTGGGGACCGGGTTGTAAATGATGTCCCACCTAAGGATAGAGATATTGCTATGGTATTTCAAAATTATGCCCTTTATCCTCATATGAATGTTTACGAAAATATGGCTTTTGGTTTAAAATTGCGTAAATTTCCAAAAGATGAAATAGATAGAAGAGTTCAGGAAGCAGCAGAAATTTTGGGAATAGAGCAGCTTCTGGATAGAAAGCCAAAACAGCTTTCCGGTGGACAACGGCAGCGGGTTGCTTTAGGAAGAGCGATTGTCAGGGAGCCAAAAGTGTTTTTGATGGATGAACCTCTTTCTAATCTTGATGCAAAATTGAGAGTACAGATGAGAACAGAGTTGAGCAAGCTGCATGACCGCCTTCAGACCACAATTATTTATGTAACACATGATCAGACAGAAGCTATGACCATGGGGGATAGAATTGTTGTTTTAAAAGATGGAATTGTACAGCAGGTTGATGATCCTCTTACTCTTTATAATCAGCCTGAAAATATTTTTGTAGCGGGTTTTATTGGAAGTCCTGCCATGAACTTTATGGATGCAAAAATAGATGAAGAAGATGGGAAATATTATATTGATGGAGATGGTTCTTTTCGTATAATAATTCCCGAAAATAGAATGGAAAAATTTCCTGAAATAAAAAATTATGTAGGTAAAGAAGTTGTATTTGGTATTCGTCCCGAAGATCTTGTTGATTCTTCTATTACACATGATTTTGACTTAAGTGAGGATAATACATTTAATGCAGATGTTGAAGTTGTCGAGCCAATGGGATCAGAAATTTATCTTTATCTGGCAGAAGCGGGTCACTCTATGATTGCTAGAGTTGAAGCAGAAAGTAAGGCTGAGGTTGGAGATACTATTAAACTTGGTGTGGATTTAAGAAAGATACATGTTTTTGATGCTGAAAATGAAGACGCCATATTTTAAAAATAACTTAATTTTAAAAGCAGCTGTATAAATGGCTGCTTTTTTAAAGGTATTTTAATAATTTGCTTGAAATTATTAAATATAATAATAATTTGTAATTTGGAAGTGGTATAATGCCCCGTAAAACCAAAGATTTTATTTTTTCACCATTATTTATAACAGTAATAGCAGTTATTTTATTTATTGCAGGTGTTCAGTATTATCAGAACATAAAAAAAATGGAAAGACTTCAAACTAAGATAGAAAAATTGGAGAATAATATAAATGAAGCCAAAGTAAAAAACAAAAAAATTGCTGAAGAACTGAAAAATGTTGATAATGACGAATATATCGAAAAAATTGCCAGAGAAAAACTTGGATTAGTAAAACCTGGTGAAGTACTTGTGATGCCTGTAGAAAATGAGGATGATGAGAATAAGGATAATAAAGATAATAAAGATAGTGAAGAAGATAAAAATTAAAAATATGAATAGAAACTGATTAATAGAATAGGAAGTGTTAGAGTTTAAAATGGGAGATTATTTTAGTTATAATATATATAAGTTAGCTTCAGAAAAAACAGGATTAAAAGTAAAAAATATCAAAGATACAATGGAACTATTGGATGATGGTAATACAGTACCTTTTATTGCGAGATATCGCAAAGAGATGACAGGCAGTCTTGATGAAAAAGAGATTCGGGATATAGAAGAGGTAGTTGACTATCTGCGCAGGCTTTGGGGAAGAAAAGAAGAAATTGCAGAAATAGTGGATGATCAGAAAAAGTTGAATGAAAAGCTGTTAGCGAAATTGTTTTCGGCTAAAACCTTACAGGAAGTTGAAGACATTTACCGCCCGTATATAGTAAAAAAGAAAACAAAAGCCGCCAGGGCCATCGAAAAGGGACTAAAACCTCTTGCTGATATTTTTATCTCACAGGATAATTCTGCCGGCAGATCAGAAGTAATCGCAGAAAGTTATCTTGATCCCGAAAAAGACCTTAATAAAGTAGAAGATGTACTGAGTGGGGCTGAAGACATAGTGGCATCATTTATTTCAAATGATGCTGATTTAAGAAAAAAACTTAGAGAACATTTTTTTAGCAATGCTTTAATTAGGTCTGAACTAAAAAAAGCTAAAAATGATGCTGATGATAAATACCAGGATTATTATGAATTTAGTGAATCTATAAATAAAATTCCTCCTCACAGAATTCTGGCTATTAACAGGGGAGAAAATGAAGAGGTCCTAAAAGTAAAAATTGAAGTAAATGATAAAAAATCAGCAAGAATTATTGACAGACATTTTGCTATAAAGGAAAGTTATTATAGAACTCATATTGATAATGCAAAA
>CAZLIW010000123.1:0-6144 GCA_964559325.1 uncultured Halanaerobium sp.
CTGAAAATCAAAGATAGGAAAGGCAGCTGTATACCAACTTTTCAAAACATCTGACTGATGCTCATCTCCTAAAACAACTTCACTTCTTCCGCTCTTGAGTACATTATCAACAGCAGTTGTCCCAACCTTTTTATGATTCCAGCTATCCCCTGTATTAATATTGTGCTTTTTCTGAAAATTTTCTACGATGTTTTTTTCTCCAAACATCTTTAAGAGATGGCGCTCTTTATTAAAAACTCCTATTATAAAATTTTTGAATCCATAATTTATTTTTATTTTTTCTATATTTTTATTTACTGCAGCAAAAAAATCATCCCAGTGCTTTTTTTCTTCTCCTTCAGCCCATAAAAAACGATTTCTGCTTTTTTTCTCCTCAGTACTTGTACAGTCACTGGCAAAAAAACTCATCAGATCTCTTCCCTCCCGTAATGAAATTGTTATAAAATAAGGTTTATTTAAATTACTCTGTTTAAACATAGTTCTATATTTTTCATTCTTTTCCTGCTCTAAATTATGTAAAACATTTAAAAACTATTTTATCCCCTAAAAAAATAACAGGATCCCATTAATGGGATCCCGATTTATAATCTGCTTTATTTTATATTAATATTTAAATCTACTGATCATAGAATTGAGATTTTCTACCATTTCAACAAGTTCTGTAGAAGTTTCTACCACTACCTGTGTTGATGCAGACTGCTGCTCACTTGAAGCTGCAACCTCTTCTGCATTTGCTGCAGCCTGTTCACTCACCTGAGAAATTTCATCAACAGCACGTTTGACATTCTGGCTGTTGGTATTCATATTATCTACCTGATCCCGAATATTTTCTATCAGATTCTGCAGCTCTTCAGCTTCTGCTGTAATCTTTTTAAATGATTCTGAAGTTACATTGATAGCACCCACACTATCAGCAACTGCAGATTCATTTTTGTCCATATTCTTAACAGCCTTTTCTACATCTTTCTGAATAGAATTTATTAGTTTGGTTATATCTTTAGTTGCAGAAGCAGACTGTTCAGCAAGTTCTCTGATTTCGTCTGCAACAACACTAAAACCCCTTCCAGCTTCTCCAGCTCTTGCAGCTTCAATAGCTGCATTTAATGCCAGTAGATTTGTCTGGGCTGCAATATCATTGATCAAATTTACAATTTCTCCAATTTCTCTGGAAGAACTGCCCAGAGAATCTATGGCATTAGATGTTGTTTTAGTATTCTCTTTAACTCTGCCGATACTGTTTTCTGATTCACCAAGTGATTCATTACCTTCATCAATATTGACCATCACATTTCCTGCTTTTTCAGCCATTGAATCAGAACTGTTGTTAACCATTTTTATCTGATTTCTCAGCTCATTTATTGTTGCTGATGTCTCTTCAACCTGTGCTGACTGTTCTTCAGCACCTGATGCAACCTGCTGCATAGAATTTCCGACTTCCTCTGCTGAAGCTGACAGTTCCTCACCAGTAGCAGTTAATTCCTGACTGGAAGCAGCAAGAGTCTCAGCCACTTTCTTCATATTGCTCATTAATTCTCCCAGCACATCTGTCAGTTTGTTAAACCAAGCACCCAGAGTTTCAATTTCATTTCTATTAACTTTTTTATAAACTTTACATTCTTTACAACTGTCATATTCTCCTTCTGTAATCTTAGGACAGTAAATTTTTTTCCCAAACTGAGGAGCATAACTGCCTACATCAAACCAACAGGTAACTCCATCTCTTTTAAAATCAGGACATTCTTCAACACCACAGTCCATAATTTCAGAGCAATTTACTTCTTTAATGGGATATGAAACTGAAAGATCTCCTAGAGCCAGTTTTGCAAACATATCCTTAAAATTATCAAGTGGATTAAATATTTTCCTGCTTATATAATATGCAACAGCCAGCACAAATAAAATTCCAAGCAAAGCAAAGAAAATCACACTTCTCTTAAGAGAATTAAGTGAAGTTAAAATTTCACTTCTATCATAAACTGCTTTAATATATCCAGCAGACTCACCTGTGTAATCATCAAAAGGCAAAAACAGAAAATTGCTGCTGCCAATATTTTTTATTACAGTCTCTCCATTTTTCACTCTATTAATTACATCTGTACTAACCTCATATGGATCACTGCTTTCAGTGCTGACTATCCATTTTTTCTGTTTTTCTTCCCAGGCAACACTGCTGCTTTCTGCAAGTGAATATATATAGTAATCACCGCTGAAGCTGCTGTTCAACTCCTGCAGAAAAGTTTCTCCCAGATCTGCTCCCATTTCTACCGTACCTATATGTTCTCCCTGATATGAAACTGGTGCAACAACTCTCAGTCCATAGCCACCTCTTCCTTCCTCTATTCCGCTGACAAGCTGCCTGTCAGCATTAGCTTTGTTAACTGTAAATCTGAAATCTTTAAGGCTGTCCCCATATTTATCAGGATTGTGCAGGCGCAGAAATGAAGTGGAATCAGGAAGGTGAAATTGAAACTGAGCCATTTTATCATCTATAGCCTTATATGATGGCAGAAGCATTTCTCTCAATGCTTTCCTGTCCCTTTCTGCAAATTTTTTGATAATCTCCTGATTATTTGCAGTAGTTAAAACTGCAGTTTTAGCTTCTTCAATAGTCGAATTCAACTTAAGCTCTGCCGTATCTGCAATAGACCTCAAATTATTATGTTCCTGCAGAAAAATTTCTTCTGACATGTTATTAAATAAAAAATATGATAACAGCGATATTATAATGACCATACTAATACTGATTGTTACTAAAAGTAGTGCTCTTAAAGAAATATTTTTCATCCGATCACCTGGCCCTTCTGGTTTTTAGAAATTAATTCTGTAAATCATTCTGCATTTTCATTAATATTATCGATTATTTTTACAAAAAGATAACCAGCATCAGAAGCTCTTTGACTTCATCAGCTGGTTTTAAATAACATATACTCTTTATATTGATATTATTTAACTTAATTTAAATTTTTCGACTATTTTCGTTATTATTTGACAGATTATTTTTTTCTATTAATAACTTTAATTCCTCTGCAAATCTTAAGTCATCTGCTTTAGTTCTTTTTTTGTGAGAATTATGACGCCCGGTTTTACGCCTCCATTTAAAGTTCTGATGCCTCTGCATTAAAAGATGATCAATATTGTTATCAGAAAAAATTTTTCCTGAAAAACTGATTACCAGGGCACCTTTTCCCAGGACAACTGCTGCCAAACCATAGTCACCAGTAACTACAATATCATTTTCCCGGCAGAAATTAAATATTTCCATATCTGCAGACTGATATTTCTGATCAACTACAAATATTTTTCCATAATCAACCTTAATGTGATGATTTAAATCAGTAAAAATATCAAATTCAATTCCGTATTCCTCGGCAATTTTTTCGACTATTTCAACAACAGGACATCCATCACCATCTACTAAAATTCTCATCTTCAATTTTTGTACCGATCAAGAATTTTATCCAGCTGGCCGGTTTTTCTAAATAGATGCTGCAAAATCTGTCTTACTGCACCATTTCCACCACTATAATCAGATATATAATCTGATATTTCTTTTACAGCTTCTGATGCATCAGCGGGACAACCAGCAAAAGCTGCTTTTTTCATAACTTGATAATCATTTAAATCATCACCCAAATAGCCTATATTTTTAAAAGTTATTTCTTTTTCCTGCATTATTTCCTGCAGTTTGCTTTCTTTATTTTTTATATTTTGATAAAGTTCTTTTATTCCAAGTTCTGCCGCTCTTCTTTCAACTATCTTTGATCTTCGTCCAGTTATAATTATTATATCAATCCCTGCTCTTAAAGCTCCGACAACCATAAGACCATCTTTTACATTAAAAGCTTTCATTTCATTATCAAAGTTATCCAGATAAACTTTTCCATCTGTAAGTGTTCCATCAACATCAAGAAAAATAGTATTTATTTCTTTCATTATTTATACCTCCATTTTAGGATATTTCTGCTTTAGCTTCTCTTTGTACCTCCAGATGATATTCTTTCTGTTTGGCTCTGTAGTTAAGATACCCGGCTGTTATAATCAATACACCACCAACAAGACTCAGCAAATCCGGTATTTCGCTGAAAAATATAAGTCCCAGTACTGTAGAAAATATTATATTAGCATAAGTATAAATTGCAAGTTCTCCTGCTTCTGCATATCTATATGCATTTGTCATAAAAAGCTGAGCTGCAGCTGCAAAAACCCCTACTGCCAGCAGGGCAGCTATTTCTATTCCCTCGGGGACAACAAACTGCCCCTTCAGCATAAAAGGAATCATGACCAGAGTAGAATAAAGGCAAAAATAGAATACTACTGTCCCGGCCACATCAGTTTTGCGCAGATGTCTTACAATGGTATAAGCTATACCGGCGAAAAATCCAGCAGAAAGCCCAATCAGTGATGGAAATATATTTGAATCAAAGCCAGGTTTTATTACAAATACAGCACCAAAAAGTGCAATAATTAGGGCAAAAACCTGTTTTTTAGTAATCTTCTCTTTCAGAAATATTGCAGCAAATATCATAACAAAAAATGGAGATACTTTATTCAATATAACTGCATCAGAAAGTTTAATTTCACTTAATGCATAAAAATATGTAGCAATACCAAGCAGACCAAAAAAGCTTCTCAAAAAGAGCATTTTTTTATTATTACCTGCCAGGCTGGCTCCATTTTTTTTGACAATAGCTGCTGCAACAAAAACCCCAACCAGATTTCTAAAAAATATCTTTTCTGCATTTGGAATATCTCCAAGAAATTTAACAGCAGAAGCCATTAGGGCAAAAAATAATGATGACAGCAAAATATATATTATTCCCTTTTCCCGACTGTTCATAAAATATAACACCTCATATTATATATTTGATCAATTGTTGATATTCATTATCAGTTATTATATATCTTTTAACATTTGCTGTAAAGCAAAAACTCCACCATTATGGTGAAGTTTTTAAATTAAAAATATTTAGATGAAAAATTTTGTTTTTTAAAATTGCAGTGATAAATTAACTAATCTATTTTATCAAAACCCTAGCAAAGAAAATTCCATCCGATACGCAGCTAGTATTTTTGACGAAAATATCTTATTTAGTTGGAGAGGTTCACACAGGCAGTAAAATGACCTGATTCTTTTTCTACAAGTTCTACCTCTGTTCTGAGACATTTCTCGTCAGCCATAGGACAGCGAGAACTAAAGCTGCATCCTTCTGGCAAATTTATCATACTGGGTATTTCTCCTTCAAGCTTTATTTTGATATCTTCAAGTTCTGGATCAGGTTCTGGAATAGCAGACAGAAGTGCCTCTGTATAAGGGTGGAGTGGATTATTAAATATCTGATCAACTGTTCCCAGTTCAATTATTTTTCCCATATACATTACCGCTATTCTGTCTGCTACATATTCAATAACCCCCAGATCATGTGTTATAAAGAGCATAGTAAGATCAAGCTTTTGCTGAAGATCCTGAAGCAGGTTTAATATCTGGGCCTGAACAGAAACATCCAGAGCAGAAGTAGGCTCATCAAGAAGCAGAAAATTCGGATTTAAAGCTATCGCCCTGGCAATACCAATACGCTGCTTCTGACCACCGCTAAATTCGTGCGGATAGCGGTAAAGATGCTCTTTTTTTAAACCTACAATATCGAGCAGTTCAAGTATTCTCCGCTTTAATATTTTATTATCAATATCGATATTATGAATTCTAAAAGGTTCTTCAAGCAGTTTTTTTATTGTTCTTCTGGGACTGAGAGAAGAGTGTGGATCCTGAAAAACTATAGCCATATCTTTCCTGAGCTGCTTTAATTCTTTTTTAGAAAAATTACTTATATTTTCACCTTCAAATATTATCTGCCCACCACTTGATTTAAGCAGCAGCATCAGAGTTCTGGCCAAAGTAGACTTGCCACAACCAGATTCCCCCACAATTCCAAAAGTTTCTCCTTTTTTTATAAAAAAACTCAGATCATTAACTGCTTTAATAACTGTTCTCTCTTTATTAACTAAGCCTTTTTCTTTTATAAAATATTTTTTTAAATTTTTTACTTCAATTAAATTATTCATTAAAAATCCTCCAGTTAAAATTCCAGATGACATTTTACATAGTGATCTTCATAAAAATTTCTATAATTTGATTGTTTCATTTGT
>CAZLIW010000124.1:0-6118 GCA_964559325.1 uncultured Halanaerobium sp.
AAATTTATGTGTTTCATCTGCTTTTTTTCCATCTAGATGTTTTAGTTTTTCTCTGATCAAATCCAGAAAATTATCACAAGCTGCATGAACATTCTGAGCTGCTTTTCTTTCAAAAAGATATTCATCTTTTACTATAACCTCAAAATTAATTATATAGTCATCTTTTGCCGGGGTACCTGCTCTTCCAAAAATAACTTTTTCAGAAACTATGCCTTCAGAAGATCCAAATTCGGCCATTTGCCTCCCATTTTCGTCAGCACAGCTTAAAAGCAAATATACCCCGGTTAATGTATGAGTAATACCAGTACCTAAACTACCAAGAGCTTTAACAGAGATGGGAATAAAATCCAGGATATTATTTACATATTGATCATGTCTGTCTGGTGAAATAATTTTCAAATTTATATCTTTTATTAATTTACTTTGAAAATCAATTTTATTGAGATATTCTCTATCCAGTTTGAGAACATTATTTTTTATTTCTGTAAAAGATGCTAATTCTACATTATTAATATTAAAAGCTTTGATTGTTAGTTTGCGTTTTTCCCCCGGCATTTTTTCCCTCCTTTTTTGTGTCCTTCTTTTGTCAAATTTTAGATTTATATTTCAGCATTATATTCATATGATAGGTTTACTATTCTTCCTGGAGTTTCTATTTCTTCTAACTGTTTTAATGTATCACGCACAATATTCATCTGCATTTCAGCATTGTTTGGTTCACCTGCATTAGCTCCCATAGGTACTAAAGGAGCAGTCACTCTTGGTGCACCATTTTGACGAACTACTGGAGGTAGTGCTGCAATAATAATTGTCGAGATTCCAACACTTTCAATCGCTCTCTGCACAAGCACGGCAGAGCGGTGGCAAGTACCTCAGCCAGCAGTTAATAAAACTGCATCAACACCTTCTTCTTTTAATGTTTCAGCTATTTGAGGGCCAGTTTCTTCTTTAAAAACTTTTACATCACCCCCACCTCCCATAAAACCTATATGTTTGGGAGCTACCTTTTTAATAAATCCTTCTGATTCAAGTTCCCTCAATCTGTCCAAAGGAAACATACAATTAATATCTTTATTAACATCACTATTATCATAACCACCATGTGAAACCATCAAATCTTCACTTGAAGCATCACCTGGAATGATTCGATATCCTGTATCACCTGCCAGATTAAATCTTTTATCACTTTTTAAATGTACACCAGCTGCAGTAGCAAGTGCTACTTTCATTTCTTTTAAAGGTTTTTCTACCGGTGTCCAGACAACTTCTGGAGTAATCGGAACATAAATTTCGGACTGAAGTCCTTTTACAACTGTTAAACTCATTTTGCTCCTCCTTTACTTTTTTATATTATTTTTTTCTAAGTTTTTTTATATTATTTCTTTTTATATTGGCCAGATAATCTTCATTTACATCAGAAGCTAAAACTTCTGGATATGTCATCATAAAACCTACTTCTTGACCAACTTTTATTTGATAATCACTGATCAACATGCGTCGAGGGATATAGATTTCTCCCATACGCCCTTTGAAATCAATTGCTACTGCACAATCATTTATCTCAGTTATAATGCCTTCATAATATCTTTCTGTGGAAATATATTTTAAATTATTCATCTGCTTAATCTCCTTTTTGATATTTTTTTGCAGTCAGCAATTTAAACTTAGTCATTTTTTTTATCTTTTTCGTAAATTTCTTTTCTTTTTTTGCTCATTTTGAGTGAAGTTTCATTAGGAACAAGTTCTATTTTTTTCCCTATTTTATCTTCAATTACTTCTATATTATTTAACTTAACATTGGGATTCCAGGATCTTTCCGGTTCTTTAATTTCTTCACCTGCAACTTTGCTTTTTAGCATAGATAGTGATCTTATGGCATCTTCTTTAGTCAGACAGTTATTTTCTAGAATTTCATTTTCAATACCCTGTCTGGATTTATTTAAATCAACCATAGCATCCATATATTCATTACCAACTACAAGCTGGCCCTGTACTGCTGAATAGGTAACTCCTACAACTGGTACTCCTCTTTTCCCAACCTGTTCAATATTACTTGCAAAATCAACATGATTATTGCCAAATCCTTCTGTAGTAACAATTGCACCATCAAGATCCATAGATTCTACTGCCATTCCCAGTAATTTGGATACATAGAATTTTTCTGAATTAACCTGTGGTGACCCAATTAAAATAACTGTTGTTAAATCTATTTCATCATCATTCATAGCTTCCATTACCAGAGGCTCTCTCCAGTAATGCCTTGAAGTCTCTTTAGAAGCTGGTCCAATACAGGTTAAAGCATGAATACAGCCATCTAATATCTGTAATGGTGAAACTACAATCGGTACATTTCCTAAGTCTACATTTGCTTTAGCACCCAGTGTACCTACTGGTTCAACTGGAAGTATATAATTATCATGCATTGCTCCCTGACCCATAATTTCTTTAATAATAGCAACTTTTTTCTTGCCAGGACGACGTTTTTGAACAAATTCTTCTTCATCTACTTTAAGACTTTCATCTAATTCTTTGAGAACTTCACGAATTTCCTGAGTAATAAAATCAGTTGCTTTATGTGCTGCCATTGGTCCAGGTCTTTCCATTCCTGTACCTTCCTTAACTGTAACGTTTGTTTTAATGAATATTTCACCTTTTTCTGGTGCACCGGGACGGCCCCACATAATATTTCTTTCTAAAACACCTTCGGAAGAACCAAATTCACCAATCTGTACACCTTCTTCATCTGTTCCAGTTACCATTACAATTACTCCATCAATAACTCTTGTAATGCCTTCACCAAGTTCACCCTCTTCTTTAACTGCAATTGGCTGAACATCCATAATAGTATTGCTGAATTTATCATAATTTTCTGCTCTTATTATATCTATTTTGAGATCAACAACAAGATCTTCTGTATCTACAGCATCCTGACAAATATCCTCTCTGATATAAAGGGTTTTATCCTCAATTTTACTTTCTCTGGCAAATTTAACATCATCTATTTCAAAATATTTGCGCTTTAGTTTGCGTACAATTATTTCTTCTTCTGTCTTTTTTCCTTCATCTTCAATATCTTCCGCTTTTAGACTTTTGCCTCTATTTGATTCCGCAGTAGTTTGTGTACCCCCCTGTACTGTGTTGAGAGGTAATTCTATATCAATACCTTTTCCCTCATCGATCTTTATTTTAAGTATTCCACCTGTTTGAACATTATTTTGATTTAATCTTTCACTTTCTTCAGTTGTAGAATCAGAATATTCTTTAACTACTGCTTTTTTAATCGGAGTTAAAGCTGATAAATCCTGAGAAAGAGTCTTACCCACTGCTTCTTTCCGGCTTAATACATTATCTTTTAAATCAATGAGAAGAGAATCTTCTAATTTATCAAAATGCATTGGATCTTCTAAATCATATATAGCAATTTTTTCACCAGCTTTTTTATTTACCTTAAGTACTGCTTCCCTGTCTTCATTACTTAATTTAATATCTTCTTCCTCTTCCATTTCTTTAATATCTTCAAGCATATCTGGAGTAAATGGTGTCAAAGAATCAACCGTTTCTTTAAGTTTGGCCCCTATTACCTCTCCTATTTTTAAACAATTTTTCGGAATTTCCAGCAAATTTGAATCAACTAAATCTGGAATAATCGCTGGATCTTCCAGGTTTTTTGCAGAAATGACTGTTCCTGCTTCTGTACGGCAGCAGCCAACTGCTACTTCCTTTTTCATTTTTTGCGCTTCTTCAGCAGAAATTGACATAATTATTCTCCTTTCTTATCTTGCCTTTTATTTTCGAATGTTTTTAAATGAGAAAATTTAAAATTATTTTAATTTGTTCTTCTTTATGTAAATTTTCTTATAAACTTTAATAATATTTAACTAATCTTTTCCTACTTGTTTTAAAGTTTCAATTCAATAAGAACTATTGTTTAAGCCTCTAATTTTAGTCTTCTTGTTAGTGGATAATTTAATGTCCTAAAAACATGGTCAGTATGATGATAAACTGGAATGCCCAGTTTAGGTGCACAGCACATTACTGTATTTGAACAGTCACTACAATTAGCGATTAGTACTCTTTCTGCCCCAGCTTTTTTTAGTTTCATTATTTTTTCTACCTGTCCAGGACATTCTCCAGGAGTTTCACATTTTAAATTTCCATTATTTTCAACAACATTTTTGCATTGTTCTACACCAACAACTTCTGCACCCATCTTTTTAGCTATATCCTGCAGTCTTGTTTCATCAGCACCACAGGCACAAACCAGTAATCCCAGTGAACCAGTATATTCTGGAAAGGGAAGAGTGATCAGGGCTCCTCCATCAACTTTTGTCAAAACTGCCTCTTGCAAAGAAACAGCTTTACCTGTATAGGGCCCACCAATTATTAGTTCACCATATTCTCCCTTTATACCACCTTCTTTTTCAATTAATGACTTAATGGGGGTTCCAATGGGAACTCTCAATTTTACGATTCTTCTTTCCCCTCCATTTAACTTGCCAGCAATTGTTATATCTTTATCTATCACCGGTTTTCTTTTTTCTACAGCCTCAGTGATATTAAAAATTGTTTCTGTATTTAACACTACAGAATTTGCCTCTAAAGGCAGCTGATCTGGATCAAGCCATTTACCAAAAATTTCTTTGATAATTGCTCTTTCCTCACCCATCGGATATATGTCTCTCAATTTTTTGATTTTAATATTATCTTCTACTAAAATCTCTTCTTCTAAGGCTTTTACAGCTTTTTTATTTTTGGCCTTTATCGCAATATATGCCTCTTCTGCCCCAGTAATTCCCATTACATATTTAATACCTCTGATTATAGAAGTGGGATCTTTTTCAATTAGACTAATATTATGATTAAGTATTGGTTCACATTCAACACAATTTGCAATAACAAAACCATTGTTTAATTCACAATCAAGCTTAACATGTGTTGGAAACCCTGCTCCTCCAGCACCTACAATGCCGGCTTCTTTAATCATTTTGAGATGGTCATCACTTTTGTTTAGTTTTAGAAAATTATCTTTTTCTTCTTCCTGATTTGATTCAATAATAACTGCTGTTTCTGTAATTTTTTTTACTTTGCCAGAAACACCTGTATGAATATTTGCACCCAGACCATCAGCTTCTGCAATAAGCTGGCCTCTTTTTACTGTGGAATTTTCTTTTACAATTACTTTTGATAATGATCCTATATGCTGTTTTAATGGTATATTAAAATCCATTACCGCACCTCCTTTATTTCTCATTATATTAATAATGCATAAGCTGTTCCATAAACCTAACTTAAAAGAAAAAAGACCCGAAGAAAGCCTAATCAGCCTCTTTTAGGTCTTAAATAACTTTTTTTATTAATTTTTATTATATATTTTATGACGAATTCTAGTCATTTTTTTATCTTTATTGTAATATGACGAAATTTAATCATTTTTTATAACTGTTTTTTTATTTCGAATAATACTAGATATTATATTTATTAATTTTTGAGTGAAGTGTAGTTCTGGGTGTTTTTAACAATTCTGCTGCCCGCCTAATATTACCATCTGATATATTGAGTGCCTGTTTTATTAATGATGATTCGTACTCTTCAACTGCACTTTTTAGTCCAATGCTCTTGGTATAAATACTATCAATATTTTCTCTGGTCAAAACTTTATCACGTATATAATGTGGGACAAGTTCAACGCTTATTATTCCATCCTGCTCAAGTGCAAGTACATGTTCTGCTGCATTTTTTAATTCTCTAGCATTTCCCGGCCAATCATAGTTCATCATAATATCCATTACTTTGCTTTCAACTTTTGGTACTCTTCTTTCATTTTCAACTGCTATTTTCTCTAAAAAATGTTGGAAAAGCAATATGATATCCTCTTTTCTATCTCTAAGTGGTGGTAAATCTAGATTGATTACATTAATTCTATAATATAAATCTTCTCTAAATGTACCTGCTTCAATCATATTCTGTAAATTTTTGTTTGTTGCCGCTATTATTCTTACATCTATTTTTTTAGGTTTGACTGCACCCACAGGATAAAACTCTTTATCCTGTAACACTTTTAATAATTTTGCCTGTGCTGATAGTGAAAATTCAGATATTTCGTCAAATAATATAGTTC
>CAZLIW010000125.1:0-6114 GCA_964559325.1 uncultured Halanaerobium sp.
CACATTTCGGACAGAATTTATGCTCACCGGATAAATAACCATGATTAGGACAGATTGAAAAAGTTGGAGTAATCGTAATATAAGGCAATTTAAAATTAGAAAGCGCCTTATATACTAATTTTTTACAGGTACTCTTTTTGTGTATATATCATATTAATAAATTATTATCTTTAAAACTGCCCGGATTATATCGATTTTTCCAGGCAGTTTTTATTTGTATTAAAAAACCGGGAACTGTTTTAAATATCATTTTCATCTTATTATAAATATAAATTAATTTTAAGTAAATTTAACTAATTAAATTATTGATTGAGGTAGATTTTGCTTGAGATGTTTTTTAGTAATTTTCTTAAAATTTACTTTTAATCTTTGTTGTATTATAATTATTTTAAGTTGAATTTTTTCATTTGGATTGGAGGCAGTTATGGAAAACAAAAATATTAGTAGAAAAATAAGTTTTAAAAGATATTTGCAATATTTTTTGCTTTTTTTAATAATATCTGCCTTAACTTTATATTATATATATAATCTTCTGGGAAGAGAGGCGGAATTTGGTGTTTTTTTAAAATTTTCTCCTTTAATAATAGTCTCACTTCTGGTACTTTTAATTTTTTATTTTATTCTGGATGGACTGCGCCTGTTCTATGTCTTAAAAACACTGCAGGCAGAAATTGAATTAATACATATCTTTAAACTCGTTTTTATCAATTTGTTTGTTTCCAATATTACACCTCTTGCTACAGGTGGGGGTGTGGCCCAGGTATATTTTCTGCAGAAAAGAGGTGTGCCTCTGGGTAGTGCCACAGCAGCAACTACTATTAGAACAGCACTGGCCTCAACTATTATTTTCACCGCTGCACCTCTTATTCTATTGAACAATCAGAAACTTTTGGCCGCTTTTAGTGATATACCTATTTTTGTTTATTTATTTATATTTATAGCCCTATATTTTTTGGTTTTTTATATAATTATTTTCAAAAACAGACTTTTAAAAGGAGCTGTTTACAGAGTTCTCAATTTTCTTAAAGAAAAAAATATTATTTCTGCAGATAAATATGATTCAGTGCTGAGATATCTGCTGGAAAACCTTGATCTGTTTGGAGAAAGGCTCAGTTATTTTTTGAAGGGAAATAAAGTACATATCTTTTTTTCTGTTCTGTTTACAGTTTTATTTTTGCTGGCTGAGTTTTCTTTTTCCGTACTGCTTTTAATTGGAATGAGGTATCAGGTAAATTATTTATCTGTTATTTTTCTGCAGCTTGTTGTTGTATTTTTTATGTATTTTGCTCCTACTCCTGGTGCAGCAGGTGTGGCAGAAGGTGGTTATTCTTTCTTTTTTTCCAGTTTTGTAGCCAGTCAGGACATTTTTCCACTGCTGTTTGCCTGGCGATTTTTAACTAAATATGTTGGAATATTTATAGGTATACTGGTATTTTTATTTTTAATGATCAGGGGAGAGGACAGCAATGAATAGTAAAAAAGTCGTATTTTTAATTACAGTTTTTATTTTACTAATTTTATTTACTCACAGGATCTATGCACCAATGACAATTGAAAATTTTAATGCTGTTAATTTGCAGAATATAAATCAAATTAAAGAAAATATAAATGATAAAAATTTTTCTTTCGCTGTTGTGGGAAATATAGAAAACTCTATCAGTATTTTTGATAAGAGAATACTGCCGGGGTTAAAATCCAATTCGGCAGATTTTATAATTTCCACCGGAAATAATGTGCGGGATGGTAATGAAGGTAAATATAGGGTTTTTTACCGTACTCTGCAGAAAATGAATATACCATTTGTGACTGGAGTTGGGCAAAAAGAAATTGGAGATGAAGGATATAAGAACTTTTATAAATATTTTGGGCCATTTTATTTTTCTTTTACTGCTGTTGATTCCTATTTTATTTTTCTGGATACAACCGGACATACTCCGGACAACTGGCAGCAATCATGGCTGGAAGATGAGCTTAAAACAGCTTCTTCTTTTAAAAATATTTTTGTGATAATGAATAAAGCTCCTTTTATGGTGGAGACTGAATCACTGCTTGATGATAGAGAGAAATTTATTGAATCTGAATCCAAACGGAAATATTATCAGACACTTTTTTCAAAATATAATGTGGATGCAGTTTTTTCTTCAAATGCCGGTGTTTTTTCCAGAAAGAATATTGATGGTGTTAGCTATATTATAACAGGTGGTGCAGGAGGAGAACTGATATTAGAAAATGACAGCAGTTTTTATCATTATATGGAAGTTAAAGTTAGTCAGAATGGTGTTGATATTGAGGTAAAAAAACTTGAAAATAGTCCTGGTATTGCCGCCAAAATTGCTGTAAATATCTGGGTTGCAGTTCAGTCTTTTATTTATACAAATTACATTAATATTATAATTGCTGCACTGATAATTTTTATGGTAGGTTATATAATTTATAGAGAGATGACAAGAGAAGTAGACTATTATCGAAATTTTTCCTATTCAGAAGAAGTGAATGAGGACAGAAAACTAAAAATTGCCATGTTCACCAATAATTATTTTCCGGTAATAGGTGGTGTTCCTATTTCTATAGAAAGGCTGGCCAAAGCTCTGCGAAAACTTGGACATGAGGTTAAGATATTTGCACCGGAATACCCGGATTATGACAGAGAGGAAGAAGATATTATACGCTGCAGCTTAATATATTATTACAGACAGGGTGGAATGGATATTCCTATAACTAATATTTTTTCTAGAAAGATAGAAAATGAATTTTATCAAAATGATTTTGATGTTGTTCACTGCCATCATCCTTTCTGGCTTGGTTCAAAAGGAATGTCTTTGGGGCACAAATATAATATACCTGTAGTTTTTACCTATCATACAAGACTGGAAAAGTATGCTCATTATATACCGGGATTTCTGTTTTTGCGCAGGCTTTTTGCAAATAGGTTTGCCCATCTTATGATCAGACATTTTTCTAATAGAGCCAATGCTGTATTTGCACCTACAGATTCTACACGAGAATATCTGCGGACGGTGGGCGTTAAGCGATTTATTAAAGTTATGCCGACAGGGGTTGATTTTGATTATTACAGCATAAATGAAGATTCAATTTCTAAACTGCGCAGTAATCTTGCAGATGAAGAGATACTGCTCATTACTGTTGCCCGGCTTTCTAAAGAAAAAAATCTTTATTTTCTGCTGGATGGAATTAAGTATATTAAGGAAAATTCTGATCTAAATTTTAAACTGATTGTGCTGGGTGATGGCCCGGAACGGGATAATCTTCAGAATTATATTAAGGAAAAAAATTTAAAAAATAATGTTGAACTGCTGGGCAGTATAGATTTTGAAGAAATAAGCAGATATTATCTGGCTTCAGACTTATTTGTATTTGCTTCAACCAGTGAAACTCAGGGTATGGTTTTACTGGAAGCAATGGCAGGTAAAACACCTGTTGTTGCAGTTAGATCAAGTGGAACAGATGATGTAATTGAAAATGGATTTAACGGCTATAAAACAGAAGAGGATGTAAAGAACTGGGCTACAATGATTATGAAATTAATGAAAGATGATGAATTATTAGAGAAAACATCAGAAAACGCACTAAAAATGGCACAGAGATATTCTATAATGAATATGGGAGAAGAAGCAGAAAAGGTTTACAAAAAGCTTTTGAAATAACTCGGTTGGTTTAACACTGATAAAAAGGTGGTGAAATTATTTAATCTGTTGAGAACCTCTCCCACTAAAATAAAATTTAGAGAGAGTTTTCTTTTAATATTTTTGATAAAAAATCCCCTTTTGAGGAGGACAGATTTCTCATCTTCCACTATAAGGGGATTTTAGTATTATATCAATATAAAGATTTTTTGTTATATTTTGTAAATTACCTTTAGATTATATATATATTGATTTATCTTGGTTTGGCAGGTTCTATATTAATTTTATTGCCTTTTATATAATTATCTTTCATTATCTGCAGTACATCCTGACCACTTTCCTTTGGTACTTCTACAAAGGTGAAGTTTTCGAAAACATCGATGGCTCCAATAAGGCTGCCTGACAGTCCAGTTTCTCCGGCAATTGCTCCAACTATATGGCGGGGAGATACTCTATCTTTTTTGCCGACATTAACAAATAATCTCACCATACCTGGTTCTGCACCTGTATCACCAAAGTCTTTTATTTCAACTACATCTTCATCATCTGTATCCAGTGATTTTTTCATTAGTGCTGCAGCAATTTCTATGGCAGTATAATCATCATCAAGTAGATCTTCGATTATTTTTATATATCTGCCCAGACGTTCTTTTTCCATATAATCTGATAATTCATCTATAAACTGCTCAAATTTTGCTTCTTCTACATCATCCACAGTAGGAATTGGCTGGCGTTTTACCTTAGTTTTGGTATATTTCTGAATATCTCTCAGCTTATAAATATCTTTACCTACTATAAATGTAAATGCCTGACCTTTTTTTCCAGCTCTTCCTGTTCTTCCGATTCTGTGTACATAATAATCTGTATCCTGGGGAACATCATAATTAAATACTGCTTCTACATCTTCAACATCTATTCCACGTGCTGCTACATCAGTAGCAACTAAAATTTCTATAATACCGGTGCGGAATTTTTCCATAACTCTGTCGCGCTGGTTCTGATTTAAACCACCGTGGATGGAATCAGATAAATATCCTCTTGCCTGGAGCTGTATATTTAGCTCATCCACCATTTTTCTGGTATTACAGAATACTATAGAAAGATTGGGAGTATGATAATCAAGCAGTCTTGTTAGTACTTTTAATTTGTTACCTCTTCTTACATCATAATAATTCTGTTCAATTCCTGGAACTGTCAGCCTCTCGTGTGCTACTTTAACAAATTCTGAATTTTGCTGATATCTTTTGCTGAGGTTCCTAATAGCTCTTGGTATTGTAGCAGAAAAGAATAGTGTCTGCCTTTTATCAGGGATATCTTTCAGTATTGTTTCAATATCATCTACAAATCCCATATCCAGCATTACATCTGCTTCATCTAAAACAACATAATCTATGCTGGAAAGCTTTAGAGTACCGCGGCGGATATGATCCATTACTCTGCCTGGAGTTCCGATAACTACCTGAACACCTTTTTTGAGGGCCTTAATCTGTCTTTTAATTGACTGTCCACCATAAACCGGCAGGGTATAGAGGTTTCTCTTGTATTTTGCCAGTCTTTTTAGTTCTTCTGCAACCTGAATTGCAAGTTCTCTTGTTGGACATAGTATAATTGCCTGTGGATTTTTATTTTTAGTATCAACTTCATCCAGAAGAGGAATACCGAAGGCTGCTGTCTTTCCTGTACCTGTCTGTGCCTGTCCTATAATATCTTTACCGTCTAAAATTTTGGGAATAGAGTTTGTCTGAATCGGTGTTGTTTCTTCAAATCCCATGTCTTCTACTGCTCTTAATATATCTTTTGAAACAGTTAATTCTTCAAATTTAATTTTTTGCAAATCTATTTTCACTTCCTTTTTTTAGTTACAAATAAAAATCCCTGACTAAAGAAATATAGTCAGGGAACAGTTGCTATATATAAAAGATTTAAATAACCTTATACTGCAACAACATTCTCAGCTTGTGGGCCGCGGTCGCCTTCTACTACTTCAAATTCTACTTCCTGTCCTTCTTCTAAACTCTTAAAACCATCACTATTGATAGCAGAGAAGTGAACAAATACATCGTCGCCAGATTCTCTCTCAATAAAACCGAAACCCTTTTGGTCATTAAACCATTTTACTTTACCATTGTAAATCATTAAATAAATTCCTCCTAGTTGTCTCTGGACAAGTTTTCATATATTTTTAATGTCCAGCCCGTCTAGTATAACCCAGGAACAATGTAATGTCAAATAAAATTTAAATAAATTATCCGGTTCAGCTAAATATACTGTATAATAGCTGTTTTTGAAGGGACTTTTCATATAAAGACTGGAGTGGTATAATAATATATAATTCCATTTAGAGTATTTGAGTACAGAGGAGGATAAAAAATGGGACAAAATAAAATTAAAGCTGATTTTCTGAAGAAAAAAGTTATTATTAGGGATTTTGTTGAAGAAGATATTAATTTTATTACCGAAAAACATGTAG
>CAZLIW010000126.1:0-6102 GCA_964559325.1 uncultured Halanaerobium sp.
ATCACGTTGCCAACGTGAGGGTCGCGAGTTCAAATCTCGTTTCCCGCTCCATTTGGTCATTATGGCGGCATAGCCAAGTGGTAAGGCAGAGGACTGCAAATCCTTTATTCGGCGGTTCAAATCCGTCTGCCGCCTCCAAAAAAAGATTTAAAAATTGCCAGTAAGATCTGCCGGGGTGGCGGAATTGGCAGACGCATCGGACTTAAAATCCGGTGGGTATTTTTACCCGTGTCGGTTCGAGCCCGACCCCCGGCACCACTTTTTAAAATGAAATACGACAGGGTTTCTTGTCGTGTGGATATAGCTCAGCTGGTCAGAGCGCTACGTTGACATCGTAGAAGTCAGTGGTTCGAATCCACTTATCCACACCATTTAAATAAGAACTTTGTAATTAATCCAGAGCAGAGGATTTTGATTAAGTCCTATGCTGTGGATTTTTTAGTTTGGAGGTACTATTATTTATATGTACTATAACCTACATAATTTTATATTTGATCTTCAGATTTTTTGTTGTTCATTTTAAGAATATAAATTTTTAGCAGTTTTTTGTACCTGTCAATAGAAACTCAGTCCAAATTTGTAATATTATTTCAATAATGATATAATATGTTCATAAAAAATGGTTTTTTTAATATAAAATAATAGCCAAAATTAATGATCTTCGGGACAGGTTCGCGAGGATTTTTTATTCATATAAACATTTTTCAGATATAAGTAAAGATAAAACATTATTTTTTAATAACTGGAGTGGTATATAATGTCAAAGAAAACTACTTTGCTGATTTTTATTTTGTGTTTCGGATTGTTTTTAACTGGCTTTAATAATTTCTATGCAGCAGAAACAGAAGCGGTGGCTGTGACCAATCCTGATTTTTTTGAATTTGATAATACAACCGGGGAAATTACAGACTATAATCAAGAAGCGGGAATAACAGATGTTGTAATCCCTTCTGAAATTAATGGATATACTGTAACCAAAATCGGAAAAAGTGCTTTTTAAAAAACAACTTAACATCGGTGGAAATACCAGATAGTGTTATTTTCAGCAAAAATTTGATGGACCAGATATTTATTTTAATCATAGCCCCTCGAAATAATATGAAAGGATATTTGAAAAATGAAAAAAAACATTTTAATAGTTGTCTTTCTAGCTGTTTTACTTTTAAGTGGTAATTTAGCTATGGCTTTTGAACTTGAATCATCTGGCAGTAGTTTTTATAATAATTTTAATAATTTTGTGTATGAAAACTTTTTTGCAGAGGAAAGCAATAAAAATAAATCTCTTTATGATGAATTGGTAGAAAAATATGATTATGAATATTCTTTTAAAAAAGTTGAAAAAAGATGGTATTATATACCTGTTTTAGTGGAGGATTATCATGGTTTTTATACCTATAAATATTTGAAAGGTAAACTATTGAATGGAATTGTTTTTGACTCAGACTTTGAATATATTTTTCAAGTTTCAAATAGTTTATATCTAATATTAAACGAAAAAGAATTAACTAAAGTTAGCAGCTGCAAAGAACTTCTTACTTTAAAAGAACTAATCAACAGAGGTCGATTAATTTATTATGAGTTAGAAGAATAATTTTTTTCAAAAAAATAATTAGGAGTGTTAAAATGTTCTGGCGCAAAAAAATTGTTTTAATTTTAGTATTAATGTTAATTTTTAGTGGGACTATATTTGCAGATGGTTTTCCTGATAATTTAGAATCTGAAGTATATCCTGCTGTAGTTAGTGTTTACACAGATAACATGCATCGAACTGGAGTATTTATCACTCCTACTGTTCTAATAACTGATTTAGATATAGTTAGATCTTCTTATGACATTACTATTGAAAATGACAAAGGATATAAAGGTAAAGTGATCGGAGCAAAGAGATACAACCCTATAAGTAACGTAATATTATTAAAAGTTGATAAACCTAATGCTTTTTATTTAGATATATCAAATAATTATAAATTTAGTATTAAAGACGAAGTATATTTAATAAATCACACTTTAAATTCTGGAAATAATATCATGGCAGGAAATATTAGTAATATAATAGATGATGATTTAATTCTTACTAATTTATCAATTAATAATAGTTCTAATGGAAGTCCGATAATAAAAAACAATGAACTTATTGGTATTTCATTTTCAGGCAATAATTTTAATAGCAACTATAAAAATTACTTTTTTACTTATAAATCTTTGAACGATTTAGTTAATGCCAGTAAGACAAACGAAACTTTTTCTTTAGAAAAAGTTATAACCGGTCCATATTATGAGAGGAATAAGAAGTTTCAATATAAAAAAAATACAATAAATTTAACTATAAAAAAAGCTTATTTTTTCAATGATAAATTTCATGTCTTTCTAAATATTAATAATGGATTTTCTGATAGAATAATAACTGGAATTTCTTATATAACACCAACTTTAATTAACGAAAAAAATGAAATTTTTGCTAAGAGTACATTTAAAAATATTAAAGTGGTGATTCCTCCCAATAAAAATAAGATTGAACAATTTATTTTTAATAGTAATCGGAATTTTAAAATTGATGATCTAAACAATTTTAAAGACAGTTATAATCTTAATCCTATTTATGATAAAGTATTAGTTGGAAATTTATTAAATAATAATAAAAATTTAGTTAAAGACAAACTAAATTTGAATGCTGAGTATGTTTATTGGAACGGTGATGAAATAGCAGTAGTAACTAACACATTAAACGGACATAATTCTACCATTAATAAAATAAATCAATTAAGTTTAGATATCTATGACGAAAATGGCAAGATAAATAAACTATCTTACTCAAATAGTGGAGATATAACTATTCAACCTAAAACATCAAAAACAATGATCTTTAGATTTCCAAACAGACATATAATGCGTAACAATATTAAAGAAATTGAATTCGATTCTTTTTATATTGATTATGATATTGATTATAATTTATTACAATTCTGAGACAATTTTATCCAAAAATCTGATAACTGCTGATACTAAATGATAAACTATTAGCCAAGTTGATTTGATACCGACCCCCGGCACCACTTTTTAAAATGAAATACGACAGGGTTTCTTGTCGTGTGGATATAGCTCAGCTGGTCAGAGCGCTACGTTGACATCGTAGAAGTCAGTGGTTCGAATCCACTTATCCACACCATTTAAATAAGAACTTTGTAATTAATCCAGAGCAGAGGATTTTGATTAAGTCCTATGCTGTGGATTTTTTAGTTTGGAGGTACTATTATTTATATGTACTATAACCTACATAATTTTATATTTGATCTTCAGATTTTTTGTTGTTCATTTTAAGAATATAAATTTTTAGCAGTTTTTTGTACCTGTCAATAGAAACTCAGTCCAAATTTGTAATATTATTTCAATAATGATATAATATGTTCATAAAAAATGGTTTTTTTAATATAAAATAATAGCCAAAATTAATGATCTTCGGGACAGGTTCGCGAGGATTTTTTATTCATATAAACATTTTTCAGATATAAGTAAAGATAAAACATTATTTTTTAATAACTGGAGTGGTATATAATGTCAAAGAAAACTACTTTGCTGATTTTTATTTTGTGTTTCGGATTGTTTTTAACTGGCTTTAATAATTTCTATGCAGCAGAAACAGAAGCGGTGGCTGTGACCAATCCTGATTTTTTTGAATTTGATAATACAACCGGGGAAATTACAGACTATAATCAAGAAGCGGGAATAACAGATGTTGTAATCCCTTCTGAAATTAATGGTTATGCTGTAACCAAAATAGGAAGAAGTGCTTTTTTAAAAAACAATTTAACATCAGTGGAAATACCAGATAGTATAATTGAAATAGGAGAATATGCTTTCCAGAAAAATAATTTAACATCGGTAGAAATTCCAGATAGTGTTACCCAAATTGGGAAATATGCTTTTTCTAAAAATAAATTAACTTCTGTTGAGATACCGGATAAAATCACTAAAATAGAGGAAGGTACTTTTTGGGAAAACAAACTGAGCTCAGTAAAATTATCAGATAGATTGACTGAAATAGGAAAATTTGCTTTTGAGGTTAATAATTTAGCATCAGTAGTAATCCCTAATAGAGTTAATATAATAGGTGAGTGTGCTTTTGAGGAGAATAATCTAACTTCAGTAGAAATACCTGATGGTGTGGCTGAAATTAGAGGCAGTGCTTTTCAATGGAATGAACTAAAATCAGTAAATATACCAGATAGTGTAAAGAAAATAGGGGATCATGCTTTTTCTAAAAACAATTTAAGCTCAGTAAAATTACCGGATAATATAACAGAAATAGGAAATAGTGCTTTTAGTAGGAATAATTTAAAATCATTGAATATTCCAGATAGTGTAAAGAAAATAGGATCTCAGGCTTTTATGATTAATAACTTAACATCGGTGGAAATACCAGATAATGTAACCGACATCGGGGGAGCTGCTTTTACCAGAAATAAATTAACATCAGTCAAGATTCCAGCTGCTCTGACCGAAATAAAAGAAGATGTTTTTAGAAGTAATAATTTAACATCATTAGTGATACCGGAAAGTGTAACAAAAATTGGAAAGCATGCTTTTAGCTGGAATGATTTAACATCATTAGAGATGCCAGATAGTGTGACAGAAATAGGACTTAATGCTTTTGCACATAATAGATTAACATATGTAGAGATACCCGGCAGTTTGGATGAACTGAAATCTTTTTCCGATAATGAAATTGCTTCAGTAAAGATACCGGATAATGTTACTAAAATAGGAAGTAGTGCTTTTGCTGATAATAGTTTAACATCAATAGTTATACCTGATAGTGTGACTGAAATTGGAGAAAATGCTTTTGAAGAGAATAATCTAACCTCAGTAGAAATACCTGATAGTGTGACTGAAATAGGAGAAATTGCTTTTGAAGACAACAATTTAACATCTGTAGAGATACCTGGCAGTGTTAAAAAAATAGGACGCAGGGCTTTTTCTAAAAATAAATTAACTGCAGTTGAGATTCCAAACAGTGTGACTGAAATAGGTAGTAGTGCATTTGCAGATAATAATTTAAAATCAGTAGAATTACCGGATAGTATTACTGTAATTAGTGGATATGTTTTTAGAAGAAATAACTTAACATCAGTAAACATACCAAATGGTGTGACTGAAATAGAAAAATCTGCCTTTCAGGAAAATAATTTAACTGCAGTAGAGATACCAAATAGTATAAAAAAAATACAAAATAGTGCTTTTGCTGATAATAATATAAAAAAATTGGAAATACCAGATAATTCAATCTCAATAAGAGATTATGCCTTTGCAAATAATAAAATAACTTCTGTAAATATACCATCTGGAACAAGTTTATCTCGGTCTGCATTTGATTTTGAAGTAGAACTTGACTGGGAATAATAATCTATTAAGGACTGATATACATTTTGAAGATCTGCCGTGAGGCAGGTCTTTTATTGTTTGGGGACATTTTGGGATTATGTATTGTTACAATTAAATTATATAAAATAACAGAATCTTTCAATTATTTTGTATTTAATGAAGGATAATTTGACTAAATACATAATTATTAAAAACAAGAGAGGATTAATATGTTAGTAGTGTAAGTAGTGTATAGTGAACCTCTCTAATGAAATAAAATGTTTTTATCAAAGATACTAGTGTGGCGTCAGATAGAGTTTTCTTTGTAGGGTTTTGATAAATTATGTAAATAGATTTTTGGAATAAGACAATTAAATTAATAAAATTTCCTTATAAACCAAAATTATAATTTTGAATATTTATAAGGTAAGGACTTTCTCAATGAAAATTAGCCGAAATGATAAAAATTATGGCTAATTTTATTTTTTTGAAAACATTATTTAAAATTAAAATTATACAGCGACAATATAAATTAACTTAATTATGACTTCAATTTATACAAGGAGGAAATATTATGGAAAATAATAATACGGTTTTAGGAATTGATAAGAATTTTGAAGCTCTGCTCTGTTATGTACTGGGCTGGATATCGGGTATTGTGTTTTTGTTTTTGGAAAAAGAAAATAAATATGTAAGATTTCATGCTATGCAGTCATTAGTAACCTTTCTACCTTTATTTCTAAT
>CAZLIW010000127.1:0-6086 GCA_964559325.1 uncultured Halanaerobium sp.
TTTTCACCAATAAATTTAAAACCAGTCAGCACATCCATAACTTCCACATTATAATCTGCTGCTATCTCTCTTACCATCTCTGTAGAAACAATTGTCTTAATAATAACTCCATTATCAGGCAGTTCTCCCTTTTCTTTCATCTTTTTGAGCAGATAATCTGCAAAAAGAACTCCTGTTTCGTTTCCATTTAAAGCTTTATAACTGCCATCTCCAGCTTTAACAACAGTGGCCATCCTGTCACAGTCCGGGTCTGTTGCAATAATCAAATCAGCCGATTCTTTTTCTGCCAGATCAACAGCCATCTCAAAGGCTGAAAAATCTTCAGGATTGGGACTTTCCACTGTGGAAAATTCAGGATCTGCTTCTGCCTGCTTTTCAACAACACTTAAACTGTTAAAGCCGAGCCTTTTCAGCAGGCTGCGCACAGGCTTATTACCTGTTCCATGCAGTGGTGTAAAGACTATCTTTAAATTTTCTCCATGTTTTTCTGCAAGTTCTTTATCCGGAAGAGACTTCAAAATTTCTTCTTCAAAACTCCGATCAATATCATCACCTATATAATTTAAAAGCTTCTGAGCTTCTGCTTCCTCTGCATCCATCCTCTTTACAAGAGAAAAATCATCGATTTCTTCTATTTCTGCAATAATATCTCTTGCTCTGTCCGGTACTACCTGGCCTCCATCTTCCCAGTAAACCTTGTAGCCATTATATTCTGGAGGATTATGACTTGCAGTAACAACAATACCTCCCACAGCATTAAGTTCTCTCACTGCAAAAGAAAGCTCTGGAGTAGGTCTGAGATCTGTAAAAAGATATGTTTTGATTCCATTCCCCGCCAGAACAAGTGCAGCTTCAAGAGAAAATTCCGCTGAATTACGGCGTGAATCATAGGCGATTACAACACCTCTTTCTCTACCGTTGTCGCTGTAATTTATTATATAATTAGCTAATCCCTGTGTAGCTTTTCTAACTGTATATTTATTAATTCTGTTGGTGCCAGCTCCCATTTTTCCCCTCATACCGCCGGTTCCAAAATCCAGATTTTTATAAAAACGATCTTCTATTTCCTCTTCGTTATCTTTGATAGCTTCAAGCTCTTCTTTTGTATTTTCATCAAAATAATCACTTACAAGCCAGTCACGATATCTGGACATATAATTCAAAATTGATCAACTCCTTTGTTGATAATCTGATCTAAAATTCATCTAATAGATCAGCACAGACTATAAAAATTATTATATCACAAAAAAATTTTATTATAAAGCTGATGATCTTTTAGCTTTAATATGTGTTGAAATTTAAGTTAATATTTAACTTATCTTAACTACCTGCTCATATTTACTTAACTTCTATAATTTTTTACAGTTTCTACAATCTGTTCTAATTCAACATCACTTAATGCTGGATGTACCGGGAGAGAGATTACTTCTTCTGCAGCTTTTTCTGCTTCTGCAAATTTAAGTTCAGAATAACCAAGTTTTTTATAATATGGCTGTTTGTTCACTGTTAGAGGATAATGAATGCCATAACCAATTCCTTTGTCTGCCAAATAATCAGCAAATTTATCTCTATCCCTAACTCTAACAGTATACTGATGATAAACATGTTTTAGTTTTTCCGGAACTGATGGTATTTTTATCCAGTCAAGCTCAGAAAATTCCTGATCAAAAAGGGCTGCATTTTCTATGCGGCTTATATTGAATTCAGGCAGCTTCTCCAGCTGAACCAGTCCAACTGCAGCCGCAATGTTGGTCATCCTAAAATTATATCCCAGCTGATCATGATAATACTTTTCTTTCTGGCCGTGATTTATTATACTGGCTGCTTTATTATATATTTTTTCACTATCAGTGAGAACTATACCACCTTCACCTGTTGTCATATTTTTAGTAGGATAAAAACTGAAAATGGAAGCATCACCAAAAGTACCTACTCTTTTACCTTTATATTCTGCACCATGTGATTGTGCACAGTCTTCAATTAAAGTAAGGTTATATTTTTCTACCAGCTCCATAATGTGGTCCATATCACAGCTGAGCCCGTAAAGATGAACAATTAAAAGTGCTGAAATCTCTGGATCAGTTTGAAGTTTAGTTTCCAATTTATCTGCATCAATATTGTATGTTTCTGGATCTATATCCACAAATACCGGTTCTGCACCTGTATAGAGAATAGAATTACTGCTTGCAATAAAGGTAAAGGGAGTTGTTGCCACCTTATCCCCTTCTTTTATTCCTGCAGCCAGCAGAGCAGTATGCAGTGCTGCTGTACCACTGGAAGCTGCAGCTCCATAACTGCTGCCGATAAATTCGGCAAATCTTTGTGAGAAATCTTTCACATATTTGCCGGAAGCCAGCATTCCGCTTTCCATAACCTCCAGAACTTTGTTTTTTTCTGCTTCTGTAATTAGTGGTTTTGCAATCGGTATCATGTATATCAGTCCTTTCTATAGATCTGCTTCTGTATTTTTTTGGTCAATCTTAAAGCTTCCAGCCCATCAGAACCGTTTATCAGAGGTCTTGTGTCATTCTTTACAGCACATATAAAATGCTTCAACTGTGCTTTAAGAGGCTCTTCTTCATCAGAAAATATTTCTTCAAGTTCATTTTCCTGCTGATAGTTGTTGTCACGAACAAGCCCACCTCTTCTGGTTACAATAACTTTTCTCTGCATATAATCCAGCTCTATATAGGACTTCATGGTGGTTATGCTCAGCTTTCTCACTTTTTTGTGGGTGGCTCTGCTTGCTGTCAGAGTTGCAATAATTCCATCTGACATAAGTATATTTGCTACCGCATAATCTATCAGTTTATCTGATTTAACCACTCTGCCAAATCCCTGCACATCTTTTATATCTCCTTCTATTAAGGAGTTAACTACATCGATATCATGAATCATCAGATCCTGTATCACATCTGTATCATTTATGCGTGGATCATATGGTCCCATTCGCTGTACATCCAGTGCAATTATATCTTCATCTTCTAAAATTCCCGGCAGAGCCTGAATAGCAGGATTAAATCTTTCAATATGGCCGACCTGTACCGTTAAATTCTTATCTCTTGCCATAGAAAGTATCTCTTCTGCCTGTTCCACTTCACTTGTTATCGGTTTTTCTATAAGTATATGTATACCGCTTCTTACTGCTTCTACTGCTATATTATAATGAGTTGATGTTGGGGTGGCAATATTTACTGCATCTACTTCTGCAAGCAGATCTTCCAGACTGGAAAAGGATTTAACTCCATAGCTCTGAGCCGTGTCACCTGCTCTTCTGCTATCTGTATCATAAACTCCGATAAGATCACATACATGTTTTAAAGAAGCATATGATCTAACATGGTTTATTCCCATGCTTCCTACACCGATAACTCCTACTTTTATCCTTTCCTCCATTGTTCTCCTCCTTATTTATCTGCATATACCTCTGGTGCTGCTTCTTATAAATCTAATAAAATGCTCTATTTCTTCACTGGTTTTAAGCACCTGATCCATCTTAATTAAAGCTTTTTCTGTATTCAGGCCTGAATCATAAAGTATTTTATATGCCTTTACAATCTCCTGTTTTAAGCTTGCATCAACCTTTTTTTTGCGCAGATCACTAAAATTGACTCCAACTACCTGGGCCGGATGTCCGCTTGCTTCTATATATGGAGGTATATCTTTTACAACTTTGGAATGTGTATTGACCCGGGCCAGCTGCCCGATATGTACAAACTGGTGAACACCGACAAGTGATTCTAAAGTTGCATCAGTTTCTATCACTACATGTCCAGAAAGATTGGTGCAGTTTCCGAGGGTAATATTATTGCTCAAAATACAGTCGTGTGCTATATGTGAATATGACATAAAGTGGTTGCCGCATCCTATTCTGGTCTCTCCTCCTCCATCAACTGTTCCCCTATGTACTGTGACAAACTCTCTAAAGCAGTTCCCATCACTTATAAATACATAGGTTTTTTCTCCATCATAATCAAGATGCTGTGGAGGCAGTCCAATAGAACAGCCATTATAAATTTTGTTATCTGCACCTATTCTGGTCCAGCCATCTATATGCACACTTGCACCGATAGACGTATTACTGCCAATTTTTACATCTGCTCCAATAACTGTATATGGTCCTATCTCTACACCAGATGCAAGCTCTGCTTCCGGAGAAACAACTGCAGAGGGATGTATATTCACATTTTTGCGCGGTCTAAAATTTTTTCTCGGCAAATATAAAACTCCTTCCTGCTGCTGTAATTTTACTAAATACTGTAAAACAAACTTAAACTACAATTTATATTTAAATTTGATAGATATTTTTTTAGAAAATTTATCTGTACTATCAGATAGGCTGTCGTGGAGCTGTCTTTCTAGCTGGAATTTAGTATCAATATCCAAATCAGAATTAATCTCCCAGCCCCAGCTGATTCCAATCCTATCCTTATTATAGTCCTTATCCTTTTTATTATAATATTTTGTCCACTGCTTTTGCAAAAATATTTCGTAATCATGTTTTTCATTGAGAGAAAACTGCCAGCTGTAATTGACTCTGGCAACATGATATGATTTTATTTTTGATTCGGTATAGTCTTTATCCCTCAGCATAATTTTTATTCTGTTTCTGAGTCCTTCTTTTAAATAAAAAGTATAATTCCCCTCCATTTTATAGGAAATATTATCATATGCTGTCCTCATATCATATTCTCGCTCATAGCGCTCAAACTTTAGATAATAATACTCATAAGGAGCCAGCTTCTGCTTATATTTCAGCCACTGCTTATTATAGCGAAAATAATCTACAAAGTCCTCATCAGACGGATAATCCCAGTCAAAACTGCCTGGATCTGTATAAAGTCTGTCTCCTGATTCAAAGCTGCCACTTATTTCCGGTTTATATTCAGCTGCATATATATTATTGCACAGACAGAAGAAAATAAAGACACAAATAATGACACAATAGATAAAAATATTATTTTCCACAGAAAATCACCCTTTTTTAACATACTTCTAGTAAAAGGTAATAATTTCCTGCAAAATATTTACAATTTTATAATTCTATTCCAAACAAATAATTTTCATCTATAAACTCATAACCAACAAAAAGTTTAAAACAGTCCTCCACTTTTGTAACTTTTGCTGTAATTTCATCCCATTCTTCTGTTTCTATTTTATATGCTCCATCTGCACTCAGCTGCCAGGACGACTGCGGCAGATCTGATGGTATATTAAGCGTCATACCCGGCCTAATAAAAGTTTCTTCATCTTCCCTGTCATCAGGCAGTGGAGAAATACCACTTACCTCCATTTTATCAAAAAACAGCCGTGTATTTAGTTTCATCCTGTTTTCAAATCTTCTGCTGTAAGTAAAACCTGTATAAAGATTAAAGGTTTGGTAGTTCTCATAGTCACCTTCATAATGGTGAAATCTGTAATAATGTCTAAAATGGTATCTTAAATTTCCAATCAGTTTATAACTGTAATTCATATTTATTCTACCTACCTGTTTATTAAGCTGAACACCACTGTTTTCTACCTCACCAAATCCGGTTGATGTGGTAATCCCTTTAACAAAAGAAGGAAAATAAAGATTCAAAAATGGATAATAGTTGTAGTCTTCTCCATCAACATACTTTAGATTCCATCTGATTTTATGCATAGATGAATTAAGTAGATATGACTCTTTCAGCAGATCTTCTTCATTATATTCCAGCCTCATACTACCCCTCAATCCAGGCAGATATGTCTGACTATATGTTAATAGATAGCGGCGCTCATCTGCCAGCAAATCCTTACCTGCACCGGCAGATACAGACAAACTGTTTTTTCTGTAATTTAAGGTGCTAAAAAATTCCTCATCATGTTCATCAACTTCCTCATCATCACTGTCATATATGTAAAGATATTTATATTTGTTTTCCCAGCTTAAAGTATCAGTTATCTGCTGCCTGTTTGTAAATTCGCGGGTATCTTCGTCATCACCTGCCTGCCAGTAATAAATTTTCCCGCTGTTTGTTTCGTTTATTTGATATGGATAAGAAAACTCTACTGTTATACCTTTACCTGATTCATACCCAATCTGAGGTACGGGCATTGCATCT